>JAEUQO010000250.1 GCA_016789605.1 Acidobacteriota bacterium | reverse complement strand
GCGGTGAATTCGATGGGCGCGCCGGTTGTCGGGTGCGTGAAGCCGAGGCGGGCGGCGTGCAAAAACGGTCTGTCGAGTCGGGCGATGGCGGCGCGCAGTTGTGGGCGTTTGATGGAGTTGACGCGGCCCGCGTCATAGGTTGTGTCGCCGACAATCGGGTGTTTCACATGCGCCAGATGCACGCGGATTTGATGCGTGCGGCCTGTTTTGATTTCGACATCAAGCAAGGTGAATTCGGGCAGGCGTTCGACCACGCGGTACAAGGTCAACGACTGGCGTCCGGCAGGTTCGGGCACAATGGCCATTTTGATGCGGCTGCGCGGATCGCGTCCGATGGGGGCTTCGATCTGGCCGCCGTCGGTTTTGAGCACGCCATAGACCAGAGCCAGATAGTGTTTTTGCACGGTGCGCGCTTGAAACTGCTCGGCCAGGTGCAAATGCGCCCGGTCGGTTTTGGCGACCACCAGCAACCCTGACGTGCCAACATCCAAACGATGCACAATGCCGGGGCGTGACGAACCGCCGCGCCGTGGCAATTGCAGGGCTTGTTGTTGCAGGTGATAGACCAATGCGTTGGCCAGTGTGCCCGAAGTCGCGCCCGCGCCCGGATGTGTGACCAGCCCTGCCGGTTTGTTGACGACCAGGATCTCGGCGTCTTCGTAAAGAATGTCGAGCGGGACGTTTTCGGGCAGGGCATCAATCACGGGCGCAGACGGAATTTGACCGCTGACAAGTTCACCCGCGCTCAGCCGATGGCTGGGTTTGACGGTTTTGCCGTTGACGGTGATGTCACCGCCGGTGATGGCGCGTTGAATGGCCGAACGACTGGTGCCGGGCGCTTGCGCGACCAAATACAAATCCAGACGCTGGTCTTTGGCTTCGGCGGGAACGGTCAGATGCAAGGCTGGGGACTCATTCAGTGCCGCCGCCGCTGTTTCATCGCCCGCAGGTTCGTCGTCCCATTCCAAGGTGGAAAGTTCAGCGGAGTTGTCTGCTTCTTGTTCGCGGAGCCGTTCTGTCTTGTTTGCCGTGGCCATTATCAGTCTATGTACAACTCTTGGGGATAACGTTCGACGGGCGCGCTGGTTTTGCGCGCCAGGGCGAAAATGTTGTCGCCGCGCAATTCGGTCGAAATGTGCACCTGTTTGAGCAAATCCAGAATTGCCGGATTGGAGCGCGTCCAGACGTCTTCGGTTTCGAGCTCGATAACCGTGAAGCCCGCCGCCGCGAGCGCCACGCCGACTTCATAGGGCGCGTATTCGCGGTTGTGTTGATCGGCGCGTTCGCGCACGTTGTATTGCGCTAGCAAATAGGGCGCACAGCCGACCAGCAAGCCTTCGATGCCGCGCGCGCTGGCGATGTTGGGCGTGGTCAGCAACAGCCAGCCGTCCTCTGCCAACACGCGGTTGCATTCCCACAACATATGCATCGGATCGCTTTGCAAATGTTCGATCAATTCACAGCAGATGACGGTTTGAAAGTGGCCGTCGGGGTAGGGAAAGGCGTCGCGTTCGACGTTGAAGTTACGCAACTCGAAGTGATGGCTTTCGGGCGTGCCGCCATCGGCAACGTGTTTTTGCGTGACGGTTTCCTGACAGATTTTTTCGTCAGACGTCCAGAAATCCGCGCAACTGACTTCGTGATAGCCGCAATATTTTTTGATGGCGGGCGCGATGTGCGACAGGCTGCCGAGTTCGAGCAACCGGTCAGTGCTGCGCGCGGCTGGCGGAATGCGCTGCAACGTGGCGACAAAGCGCCGCATATGCTGGGTGACGTAATGCAGCTCTTTGGGATCGTCGAGAAAGCTCAGCACGTAATCCACGACTTCACGTTCGTCGGGCGAAAACTGATCCAGACCTTCGTGAGCGACTTTTTTCCATTCCAGAATCTGGTTGTACAGCGCCAGTTCGCCCGTCTGTTTGATTTTGGTTTGCGCGTGCGTGGTGATGTTGGCCAGTTTGCGAAACGAGCGCAACTGTTGTTGTACGTCGCGCGCAGCGCCAGGCTCCTCTTCGGCGGAATCTTCGTTGGCGGCGGTTTGTGTCGCGGGCGGCGTGCCGCGTTCGCGCAAGGCGCGCAATTCGCGGCGCTGTTTGTCCAGGCGTTGCTCAAACAACTGCAACATGACGTCGGTGCGATCCACGATGTCGTTGGACATCTGGCGCACCATTTTGTCCACCTTGCGTTCGTGGCGTTCCAGCCGTTCGTCGGTGCGCTGTTCCAAAATGTCGAAGCGGTTGTCGAGGTGTTTGTCCGCCGCTTGTGAACGCTGGTCGAAATGCTGATCAATGCGCCGTTCGGTGTCGGCCAGGCGTTCATCCAGCCGTTGATCGAGCGTCGTTTCGTGGATGCTGACGCGTTGGTCCAGGCGCTCTTCGGTGGCCGCAAAACGCTGATCGAGCCGTTGATCCAGGGCGCGTTCGTAATCGTCTGCGCGCCGGTTCAAGCGCGCTTCGACCTCGCCGATCTGGTCGGTGATTTCGCGCGTCAGCAACAACCGCAGATTGCGCAGAATGGATTTGAGTCGGTTCATAACACCTGGCGACGGTGGCGCAAACAAAGCCCCGTCTATTTTCGAGCTTGTTGAAAAACTTCGTCGTAAACGTTTTGCGTTTCGCGCGCGGCGCGTTCCCAGGAAAAGCGCGCAGCCTGTTCCAGTCCGGCGCGGCGAAAATGTTGTTGTGTCGCGTCATCCGCCAGCAATTCGGCCAGCGCTTTGGTCAGTGCGCGCGCGTCGCGCGGATCGTGCAACAAACCGGCCTGGCCGACGACTTCGGGCAAGCTGGTGACGTTGCTGGTGATGACGGGCGTGCCGCAAGCCATCGCTTCGAGCGGCGGCAAGCCGAAACCCTCATACAAGGACGGATAAACAAACGCCGTCGCCGCAGAATAGAGCGCGGGCAAATCGGCGTCTTCGACGTAGCCGGTAAAACGAACCTGATCTTGCAGCCGCAATTCTTCGACCAGTTGAAAGACTTCGTCGCACAGCCAGCCGCGTCCGCCGCACAGCACCAGCGGCAACCGGTGCGGCGTGGTTTTCAGCAATTCATCGTATGCGCGCAACAACGTCAGCAGGTTTTTGCGCGGTTCGATGGTGCCGACATACAGCAGAAACGGTGACTGAATTTGGTGTTTGGCCAGCACCGGCTGGCATTCGGCGGGCGACAGCGGTTTCATCGAAGCGCGTGCGGCTTCAAAGATCACGCGGATTTTGTCGGCGCGCAGGCCGAGGTGTTCGATGATTTCGCGTTTGGTGAATTCGCTGGGCGCAATGATGCGCGTCGCCCGGCGCGCCATCAGCGGCATGCGGCGTTTGCCGCGCGTGACGTTTTCGTTTTCGTGTGTGTGTGCTTGCGTGAACAGCGACAGGTCGTGAATGGTTACGACCGTCGGGCAGGGCGCATACACGGGAATGCAGTAGTTGGTGCCGTGAAACACATCGAGCGGCGAAATTTGCAGCAGCGCGGGCAAACCGACCAGCCACCATTTGCGGAACAACGTGCGCACCGGGAAAAAGTGTTTGCTCAAATTGGCCGGTGTGCCATTGCCCGCCGCAAATGGAAAATCAAACGGCGATAGAAGTTCGTATTGATGGTCGGGGTGAACCCGCGCTAGCCACTCTGCCAGTGCGTCCGTATAATGCCCAATCCCGGTTTTCGCTGCGACCAAGGGGATAGCATCAAGTGCGATTCGCATAAGGCGGGAAGCTTACCCGCACCATGCCGTATTTTCAAACGAAGTCTTTGCATCACCCGGGACGAAACCATCTTTCACGAAAATAAATGAAACAACATCAGAGAAGTCACGAACTGCGTCAGAAGCTGCTGGACGACGCCATCGGTATGAATGCCGAGCTGGCTGGCGGTTCGTGGTGGCACAGCATTGATCTGGGCGGCGGCGTGGTTACGCCGGGCGTTCATTCGCTCGGCGAATTGCAACAGCATTACGAACGGCTGGGGTTGCCCGAGGATTTGAACGGCAAACGATTGCTCGACATCGGCTGCTGGGACGGCTTTTACAGCTTTGCAGCGGAAAAACACGGCGCCCAAGTCACGTCGGTGGATTGCTGGCACCCCAGCAATTTTTTTAAGGCCAAAGAGTTGTTGCAATCTCAGGCCGAATTTCACGAACTGAGCGTGTATGACGTGTCACAGGCCCGGCTCGGAAGTTTTGATTATGTGCTGTTTCTCGGCGTGCTTTATCACTTGCGGCACCCGCTGCTGGCGTTGGAACAGGTGTGCGAAGTCACGCGCGAATTCGCCGTGATCGAATCGCACGTGATTGATAACCTCTATGAAGCCGAACGTCCGCTGATGGAGTTTTACGAATTCGACGAACTGGGCGGGCAATACGACAACTGGTGGGGGCCGAATCTGGAATGTATGGCGCAAATGGCGCGCGCCGCCGGATTTGCCCGCGTCGAGCTTATTCAACGCGAAGACACGCGCGGCGTTTTGCGTGCGCACCGCCGCTGGGATGATCGGCCCGAAACGCTTTCAGCTCATTTGCGCATTCACAAGGTGCTCAATGCCGTCACAGTGGCGCGTCACTTTCCGCGTCACGGACGACACGCGTTCATCGCTATGTGGGTGGCAGGTTTGCCTAAGACGGCCAAACGTTGGGATGTGCGTGTCGAAGTTGGCGGATTTGGCATTCATCCGACCTATGTCGGACAGCCGGGCGACCCGCGCGATGCCGCGTTGATGCAAATCAATGCGCCGGTTCCCCCAGGCTTGGAGTTGGGAACTGTGCCGGTGCGCATCTGGCACGCCGGAGAACTTTCCAATGATTTCGAGATCGAGATTGTCGAAGGGACGCAGTGGTAAGACGGCGGAAACAGTGATTGGTGGGCGATAAAGAATTCGCTCAGGCAAAAGAGAACACCTCAAAATACGGCGCGCGCCAACAATTAATCACTTGCTGGCGCGCGCTTTTATTTCAAGTCGTGGTTGTTATTGGCGACTGTCTTCAAAGACCGGCAACGAAACCTGACGCTCAAAACGAATGCGCAGGATTGTGCCGGGATTGAGTTTGATGTCGTTACCTTTGGTTGTCAGTACGCCGCCGAGTACCCCACCGCCGATAGCGCCTGCTACGCCACCGATGCCGCCTCCGGCTGCGCCGATCAACACACCGCCCAAACTGCCCAGGCCGCCGCCGATGCCTGCATTCCTGGCAGTACGCCCGCCGGAACGCCCGCCGCCGACTTTTCCTTCGTCATCTTTGGCGCGCATCTTTTCGTCGTTGGTGAAATCGTCAATCGCCGTGACGACCGTCGAAATGTTTTCGACGCCATAGGGCATACGCATTTTTTCAAACACCACGGTCATCGTCGCTTCTTTTTGCGGACGCTTGGCGGCTTGCACCTGCGTGATGCGTCCGATGAATTCCGTGCCGCGCGGAATCGCCAATCGTCCATCACTGCTGCGCACCGGTTCATATAAGACGGCAACCACCTGGTCGCCGACTTCGTTGAGCTTGGAATGAAGCTGGGTTTGCAACGACAGCCGTGCGCTGGTGCTTTCGCTGACGATGATGTTGTTGCTGGTTGTTTCGGCAGGCGCCGGATCGGTCTGGGCTTGCGCCACATTCAGGCTCAGCAAGGCGCTGGCCAACAAGGCGAAAGCGAAAAGTTTCTTCATTGGATACCTCCTACTGCAATCATGTTCTCGGAAGGTGGCTCTCCGATGGGTGTACGGAGGTATGTTACCACCAGTTCGGTGACAAGAACGACGGCTGAACTCAGCTTTGCACAAAAGCCTATGTTTGAAGACAAATCTTTGTATCTTTTATGGTTTTGACCTGTTGGGGCAGCCCTTCTGTGAATGTGCTCTCATCAAACAGGCTGCTGATCACAGCATTTTGTCGCGAATCCAGCCAAAGACGCGCGTATAAGCACGACGTGCCACGTCGGGCCAGCTTTTGCCGGGCAACACAGTCGGAAAGGTCTTTGCGCCGGGTTGGTCAAAAACATTGTTCCAGCCGCTGCCGTCCCAGAACAGGTCTGCGTTTTGCGCGCCGATCTCTTTGACCAGTCCGCCGGGATTGCGTCCGTTGTCGGCGAGCGTATTGCCGTGAATGTGATTTTGTTCGGGAATCGCGCCGACATCAAAAGTGCGGCCTTTGGGAAAAGCCACGGCCAGTCCGACGACCGCAATGCCGAAACTGTCATTGCCACGAATTTCGTTGGCGGTGACTTCGGTGCGATCAGCGGCCATGATCAACAGGCCGGTGCCGGGAATCAGTTTGCCGACAATCGCAGTCGGATCACCGAAATTGGCGTGGTTGTTGTTCAAAATTCGATTGTTGCGCACTTTGTGATCGCTGCCGACTTTGGAAGGATTGTTCGGCAGCAAAAACACCAGCATCCCAGCAGTGTTGTCGTGCAGGAAGTTGTTTTCTACCACCGAATTGACGCAGTTTTCGATTTCGATGCCGGCGACATTGTTGTGGCATTCGTTGTTGCGCACGATGATGTCGCGCGATTGGCCAACATAAATCGCGGCATCTTTGATGGCGGTCAGCGTGCAATCTTCGACCAGCACGCCACTGCATTCGACCGGATATACGCCATAAAGTCCCGTGTTGCTGACTGTCAGTTTGCGAAATGTGGCGTTCACGCCGCCGTGAACGGTGATGCCGTTGTTGACATAATCCTTGATGATCAGGTTTTCGATGGTGAAATTGTGGCTTGAGGTGATGACGGCGTCGGTCAACGCATTGCGCCCATCCAGCACCGGCAATTGGCCGTTTTCCGTTACGCCGCGAATGGTGATGTTGTCGTAATCAACCAGCAATGTTTCGTGATACGTGCCGGGATAAATTTCAAACGTGTCACCGACGACACTTTGATCCAAGGCCGCTTGTATGGATTGCCCGGCGCGGATGCGCCAGGTCGTCGGTTCGCGTCGTGGCGTGCGGGCGGCAGTCTCAGCGCTGGCGATCACTGGCATTGGTAACGTGGATGCCGGTTGCGGTTTCATCGGACCGACCACGGGCAGCCCGGACGGCACGCTTTCCGGGAGCGCAGGCTTTTTCGATTCGTCGGTCAGCGCCAGCAAAAACGCTACCAGATCGTCTCTTTCCTGCCGGGTCAGTTTGAAGCGGCGGATTTTGTCATCCAGGTTCGGCAACTTCATGCCGTTGTTTGCCCCTCCGCCCGACGCGTAAAAATCAACCACTTCATTGAGCGTCTGAAAGCGCCCGTTGTGCATATATGGCGCAGTCAACGCGATGTTGCGCAAGGTCGGCACTTTGAAGGCGTGTTTGTACGGCTCGCCGCCTTCGATTTCGGCGCGGCCCAGGTCGGTCATATCCTTGGGCAATTCGATGTTGAACAAACTCGGCGGCATGGGCGGCACGCCAATGACTTTGAAATCAGGATTGGCAAACGTCGGGAATCCGTGACATTCAAAACAACGCGTTTTGAGTGAGCGAAACAACGTCAGCCCATGTTTTTGTTGCGGCGTGAGGGCGTGGTTGTCACCCGCAGCGTAACGGTCAAAAGGCGAGTTGTAACTGAGCAAGGTACGTTCAAAGGCTGCCAGGGCTTTGACGGCATTGTCTACGGTTACTGCGGAACCATTGCTGCCGTCAAAAGCTTCATCAAACAGGTTCACATAAGCCGGAATGGCCTTCAGTTCTTTGACCAGTTCTTCCGGGTTCTGGTTCATTTCGACTTCAGACGTAATCGGAAACTTCGCCTGTTCTTCCAAATCCGCCGCGCGGCCATCCCAAAACTGGCGAAAGTTATAGGCCGAATTCCAAATCGTCGGCGCGCCGCGTTTGATGACTTCGCCGCCTTTGCGTTCCGGCCCCAAACCCTGCCCGCCTTTGCCCATCGAAAAATGACGTCCGTCGCTGAAACCCATATCCGGGTGGTGACAGGTGGCGCAGGATTGCGTGTTGTCGCCGGACAAGACCGGGTCAAAAAACAACAGGCGACCGAGGGCGACACGCTCTTCGGTGGTGGGGTTGTCCGGGCGCAATTTGGGATCAGGAAACTGGCGACGCAAGCCACCGCTGCCAGGGGCTCCATTGGTCAATCCCGCAGGCGGAATGTCTGGTTTTTCCGGCCATTGACCGATGGCGACCACCGCGCTTGAGAACAATCCGAAAAATGCCAGCAAGAGAATCAACAGTTTGCGCACTGGGCCACGACCTGCGCGCGCAGGAAGATTGGTGACACTGGGAGCTTGGTTGTCATTCATCTTGTGTCTCCTGTCCAAAGCAAGATTGAATTTTACGTCTGACGGCGAACGCTTTGTGTCAGTGGGAGGCAAAGAATAGCTGAGACGATGCGACAGGTACAGAACGACTTCGACTGAAACGCAAAAAGCCCGATTCCCGATGTGTCGGGAACCAGGCTTCTGCCGCTGCCTGCTTTTTGCGCGAGGCTACTCGCTCAGTTCGTCTTTTTCCTTAAAGCGCTTCAGCTTCATGTTCAGGGTTTGCACGCGCAGACCCAAAAGCGCTGATGCTTTGGTTTGGTTGTTGCCCGTTTGTAGCAAGGCGGTTTCGATCAGGCGACGTTCAAAATCATCCACCATTTGTGGCAAATCAATGCCGCTAGGCGGAATGGATTTGAGCGCGGCGTAACGAATCCGCGAAGGCAGCAAGGTTTCGTCAATCTGTTGCGGCGGCAAATTGACCAGTGCGCTTTCCAGCGCGCCTTCCAGTTCGTCAATGTTGCCTTCCCAGTTGTAATCGCAAAGCATTTTGAGTGCAGCGGTCGTGATTTCATGTGGGCCTTTGCCCAGACGACGCACCAACCGCGCGACCAGGTGACGAACCAGATAGGGAATGTCTTCGCTGCGTTCGCGCAAGGGTTTGATTGTGAACCCCGACGGACGCAGGAGTTCAACCAAACCATACGCAATGCGGTTTTCCGCTTTGATTTCGGCAGGATTCCATTCGGTGGCGAAAATCAGACGCGGGCCGGTTTGTTTGCCGGAATGTCCACGCCAACGTTGCTCTTCGATATGAGCGGCAAATCGTTGCTGCAAGAGCGCTGGCAAACGGGTCAGTTCGTTGATGTAAATCGTGCCGTGTTCACAGGTTTCGATCATGCCGCGCGGACCAAACAACAACGAATGAAGCGCATCGCTATCGAGGCTATGCGCATTGGCGGCGAAAAAGGGTTGCGCCCAGTTTTCGCTTGCCTGATGCAAAACGCGGGCGACTTGTTCCTGGCGCAATCCGCGTTCGCCAATTAACAGGGTTGGCGTGCGTTGTGCCGCCTGAACGCTGATAAATTGCTTCAAGCCTTGGACATTGGTGCTGACGCCGATGAAGCACTCATATTGATCGAGCGGCAGGACCCTTGGGGTTCCAACCAGGGTTAGGGCGGGGCGTGGTTGCAACGATTGATGTGCGACCGCTTGTTCTACTGCTTCTTTAGCCATAATTACCTCCCTCAACTTCTACCCGCTGACAGCCGTGCGCTGGTGCGGTATCAGTGAATTGCTGGTGTGCCGAGAAAGTGTCGGCTCGGCTCCGTGTTCTACCAAAGATTTAATACCTTGAGTCCTTCATAAACGTTGACGGAATATTCGATAACAAGAACTGTGCCATCGAGGTTCAGCTCTCTAACTGCTGCATCATGTTGGATTTGATCAAGAACCGCAGATCATGTGATGGCGGTTGAGTGTTCAATTTCGGGATCGTTACGTGTCAAAACCGGACTCTGCCGGACTCTGTGTGATTTCGCTTTCGCTTCTTTGGTCTGCCAGTGGCTACTTACGAGAAGGGGTAGGGAAAGTTCCAGTAAACACTGAATTTGAGACGTGTTTATCTGGCCGGTTAAGAGGTCTCTTTGACCTTCGTTTTCTTCTTCTGCGCTTGGCGTCGGTTTAGACGCGAGCAGCTCTGCTTCGGTTTCAACGGCAACGTGAAAGTTGCACTATTGTTTGGAATCGTAGTTCGTTAGGCGTACACTCAAGCCGTAAGTTCTCAGCACTATCTTTGTCGCAACACACCGCCAACCATCAACTCTCGTTTTGCAAAGGAGCCCTCCATGAAAACGCTTTCCGCAACCATTCGCGTGGCGCTTTTGGCCACAGGTCTTTTGTATCTGGGACAAACAGTCCTTTCTTTCGCACAAGAAGCGAAACCGGCAGGCACAGCAGCCACGCCCGCCGGAACACAAACTCCAAAAACAACGCCTACAGTAATGCCAACACCGGCGGCGACACCGACCACAACCCCCACTCCAACTCCTACGCCAGCCGCCGTCGCTACGGTCAAAGATGTTTATAAAGTCGGTCACGAGAAAAACGACCCGCGAGATAACGAGCGTCATCGTGCCGGGATTGGTGATTCGATTGTTTTGCAGGTCGAAAACCTGAAAGCCCTGGCGGACCGTGCGAACTGTCTGGATGAGAAGGGCGAAACCAAGTCTGGCTGTGAGGTGCAACAGCTTGTTCTGTTTCTGGATGACATCAAAATCGAAAAACTTTATGCCGAGTCTGTTGATACGGCGCCAGGGGCTGGCACTGTGCGCTTCCATCTGGAACGGACTGCGGATTCAGACCATTCGTGGGCGGATGTGCTGGGCGCGCCGCCGTTTGGCAGTGGTTTTTTTGAACGCGAAACCTCGATCAGTGTGGGATTGGAAAATGAGTCTCCGATTGCGGACGGCACAAAGACCAAATT
>JAEUQO010000246.1 GCA_016789605.1 Acidobacteriota bacterium | reverse complement strand
GCCGCTCCCAGCCCGAATTTCATCAGCGGTTCCAACCGCAACCGGCGCGGCAATTCGACTTCGCTTGTTTCAGACAAATACAGCGCGCCCCATTCGAGCGTGTTCAGATTCTGTTTGCTGACGGTCAGCGCCGCGCTTTGCGTTTCCGGATTCAACTCAACCGTGACGTGGCGCGCTTCCAGATGAAACCGCAACAGTCGCCCGCCCAGATCACGGAATGGTTCAAATTCCACGCGCAGTTGTCCGGTGCTGCGCCGTTCGTCGGTCAGCAAGTCTTCAGCCGGCGAATCAGCCAGCGCGCGTTTGGCTTGTACATCCGACGCAACGCTGAATTGCACGGACAACCGCCGATGCAATTGGTTGAAAAAGATGTAATCGGCAAAGAAATTCCCGGCGCCCAATGCCCCCGCGCTTTGCTGGCCACCGGCTTTGAGCGACAGGTCAATCACGCTGCCGTCGGCCAACGGCGAAATCAGCCGCGAGCGTTGCACCAATCCGAAAAAGCGCACGCCCTGACCGGGCAAATATTCAAAGCCGCCACCGAGAAAGAGATTTTTCTCTTTGACGCGACGGTCTGCCGGACTGGCCGGATCAAAATCGGTTTTGTTTTCTTGTTGTTGGGCTTGCGGGCGCACGACGCCCGCCTCATCAGCCAGCGGCGGTGCCGCATCGGGCGTGTTTTCCTTGACGGTTTCGGGTTGCGGCGGCAACCGGCGCACCAGCAAATTCACATTCACGCGACGCGTCGAATCCGCTTCGCCGATTTCGTAACTGGCCAAATAGCCAAGTTGCGCCAATTGCAGTTGCTGAATTTGCAGCTTGACCAGATTCAAATAGGGCCCGGCGCGATGCAGATTGTCCTGGAAATTGAACGAGCGCCAGGTCAGATGGCTGGCGTCTTCGGGCAAGGAGGCCATGATCGGATCGCGGTTGCGCACATACGCGCGAAACGCGGCATCATCCAGCAGGTTATAGAGCACCTTGTCTATTTCTTTGGGCGCAACGGCTTCCGGCTCAAGCACAATGCGCGCGATGCGTGGCGCTTCGATGATGGTGATGGTGAGCGGCGCTTTGGCATTTCCGATGGTGATAAAAGGCAAGGCTTGCGGCAGCCCCTGCACTTGCATGGCCAAGCCCAGGCGCTGATAAAAATCGCGCAAGCGGTCTTCGTAGCATTTGGGACAAAAGAGCGTGCCGGCAAGCGGTTGCAATTCTCGCTGTAAGCGGCGCACACGCGCGGCGCGGCGTTGCTGCTCCACTGCGGTCTCGGCCACTTCAGCAGGCTTTCCGATGAAATCCGGCAACAGGATTTGCGCTTGCGCCGGATCCGCCCAATCACTGATCGGATCAGCCACCGAAATTTTCATGGTCCCGGCTTGCGCATCGTACCGGCGATCAATTTCGCCTTCGTCAAACAACAGCGGCGTGGTTTGCGCGGCGACGACCAACCCGGCGAACAATCCGGCTTTGGGAACGCCCGGTTCGGTCAGGCCAAAGCCCCGCACGAAGGCTTGATTGATGAGCACTTCTGCGACCGGTAAGCGCGTATCGTTGGCCGCGACCCAGTCTATAAACTTGTTTAGATAGGTTTCCCAAGCGCCAGAGAACGTGCGCAGCTCTTGCGTGGCCGGATCGTTCAGCATACCAGCGTTATCCGCCGCCAGTTCCTCTGCGCCCAACGCGTAACGATAAGGCCGCTCTGCCGTTTGCAGCGCCTGACGCAATTGCTCCAACAACGCTTGTTCTGTTTCTGGCAACGGCTGACGTATTCGTTTGCGGAATTCCGGCGAGGCAGTAAACGCCGCTTTTGCCAGGGTGACTTTGCCCTCCACCAATTTCAGACGTATGCAAAGCAGGCTGTTATTTGCGGGCTGGTTACCGTCAGCGCTCACAGCCAATTCGCAAGCGGACGGGTCTTGTCCCTGCCCCGCCACAGCGGAAGCGCAACACACCAAAATGAGCAGTAAGCGGGAAAATCGGCACATAAACAGAACAGGCTTGCGGGTGGCAAAGAAAAGCGATGGGGGGAGTGGACGGCGAGGGATTATGGCCGAAGCACCGACATTGAACAATCAAAAAATACGCGGGCAAAAAATTCGCGGGCAAAAAGTGCGGTGCCGCGCGTCATTGATAGCGCGCCAGCACCGCGTTGAATTCCTCTTCGTTCAGCCAGCGCTCTTCGCCAGAAGGCGACCGCCACAACGGCGCAGAAGAAAACACAAAGAGTTCGCCGCGCTGAAAGTCATACACCAGTTTGGCGGTTTCGGTTTCAGGCCGCCCATTGGCCCTGACGGCTTCCAGCGAATTCACCAGCAACGATAGATAGATTGCGCGGTCATTGCCCAGCCAGCGCTGTTCGGCGACCCCCTGAATGCGCAACGGAGCCAGATCGCAAATCAGTTGCCGGTCGTTGATATCGCCAAAAACAATGCGCGCGCGCGGACGATAGCGAAATTGCTCGACCTTGTAACTGATGCCGACTTGCGCGCGGTCGCGCCGCACTTCCGCAGCCAGCGTCCTGGTCCAGAAAAAATACAGCCAGGCCACCGCGCTGCCCAAAATAATGACCGCCAACAAAATTCTGACCAGCGTTTTGCGTGTGACGCGCACAGCCCGTTGCCCTAACGTCGGTGGAACGTCGCGCACCAGACGGACGGATTCCTGCCCCGGCTTGGCCCGTTTGCCCAGCTCTTGTTCCAGTTCTGATACTTCTTCCGGCTGTAATTGATCCAGGCGAGTAATGATCTCTTCAACCGCAGTGGTCATCAGATTCCTCCAGACAGAGTGTCAACAACAACAGCAAGGGGGGAACGTAAAGAGACGTGTGACGAATGGTCAACGCCGACAAGTTATCGGGGCGAATGTTTGTCCGCCCCGCGCCGGAACACGGCGATCATTTTTTGGTTTTGCGCGGAGCCGCTGCCGCAGGCGCAGGCTCGCTCTTTTTCAAATTGGTCTCGAACAGCTTGAAGATGCGTTTGTATTCATCCGCCCAGCTAGACGGTTGTACAAATCCGTGATCTTCGACCGGATAGGCGGCCAATTCCCAGTTCTCTTTGCGCAACTCAATCAGCCGCTGCACCAGCCGCACGGTGTCTTGAAAATGCACGTTCACATCTACCATCCCGTGACAGATGAGCAGCGCGCCTTTCAGCCCCTGGGCGTGATAAATCGGCGAACTGATTTTGTAGGCATCCGCATCGGCTTGCGGCGTGTTCAAAATGTTCGCCGTGTAACCGTGGTTGTAATGCGCCCAATCAGTCACCGGACGCAACGCCGCGCCCGCCGCAAACACATCCGGTTCGGTAAACAGCGCCATCAACGTGATAAAACCGCCGTAGCTGCCACCGTATAACCCGACGCGTTTGGCGTCTACGCCGTGTTCGGCCACCAGGTATTTCACGGCGTCTACCTGATCGGTCAAATCCTTGCCGCCCATGTGCCGATAAATGCCGGTGCGCCAGTCGCGTCCATACCCCGCCGAAGCGCGATAATCCACGTCCATCACCAGATAGCCTTTTTCCATCAGCAGGTGATGAAACATGTATTCGCGGAAATAGCTGCTCCACCATTTGTGCACGTTCTGCAAATAGCCTGCGCCGTGCACAAACAAAACCGCCGGGCCGCCTTTTTGCCAGTTGGCGGGTTTGTAAAGCCGCGCCGGGACTTCAGCGCCGTCACGCGCTTTGAATTGCACAATCGGCGGATCAATCCAGTTGTAACTCAACCATTCCTCGGTGGGCGAGGTCGTCACCTGTTTGATTTCACTCGCCGACGCGCTGGGTTTGTTCGGCGCCAGATAAAGTTCCGGCGGGCGATTGCTATACGAACGAATGAGCGCCAGCGCCGATTCATCCGGCGAAATCGTGGCGTCGTTGTTGCCCGTCATGGTCGTGATGCGCGTGCGTGCGCCGCCCGTCACCGGCATCGAATACAGATGACGTTCAAACAAGCTGCCTTCGCTGGACGTGAAATAGAACCTGGTTTTGTCTTGCGACAAACGCACGTCAGACACTTCGAATTTGCCGGAAGTCAGTTGTTTGGGTTCACCGCCTTCGATGGAAACGGTATACAGATGCGCCCAGCCGTCGCGTTCTGACTGGAAGTAAATGGTTTTGTTGTCCGGCAACCAACCCGACGCGAACGCGCCCGGCCCGCCAATCCAGGCATCATCGTGCAGGTGATCGAGCACTTTGGTTTTGCCCGTAGCCGGGTCTGCCACCATCACCCAACGATCCTTGTTGTCGGCAGCACGTGCCAGCAAGGCAATGTGTTTGCCGTCTTCTGACCATTGTCCGCCGAGCAACTGCACGTCGCGTTCGCGTTCCTGCGGGCGACGCGGCGGGCCTTGCGGCGTATTTGATGAAGCGGGCGGGGCGGCTTGTGCATTCGCTTCTGCCGCTTGTTTCTGGCCGTGATCAATCCAGGCAGCCTCGCCGGTTTCGACGGAGATGATCACCATGCGATTGCGCCCTTGTGCATCGCCGACTTTGCTGCGACTGGGAATGTCTTCGGTATAAGCCGATTCGGTGATGTAATTCGGCACGATGGTGTTTTTGGCGCCGCTCGCCGATTGAAACACCGACGCCATCACATATTTTCCGTCAGGAGAAAGCGTCAGCCCCGCGACGGCTTGTCCGGCTGGCGGCGAAAACGGTTTGCGCTTTTCGCGTGCTTTGCGTTTGGCTTCCTGCTCTTCGCGGTTTTGCGCGCGTTCACGCACGGCTTCGAGCAAGGCGCGCTCTTCTTTTTTGATCACTTCCTGACTGGCGTTGCCACTTTGCGGCGGGCCTTGCGCTGCGATTCCGGCACCGCCGCCACCGCCTTGCCGTCCACCGCCAAAGCCGCCACCCGCCCCCAAAGGCGGCAGCGGAAGCGCGCTGCCAGTTGCGCCGCCACCGACATTGGTCAATTGCACCAATGCGCCGTTTTCCAGCGCGAGAGAATAGAGATTGTTTTGCCGCGTGAAATACACGTGCTTTTGGTCGCCAGTGAAACGCGGATTGCTTTCGCCATCGGTTGTGCTGGTCAACTGGCGGCGTTCGTTTTTCACGTTGTCATACAGAAAAATGTCACCGTCTTCGGCAAAGAGCGTCCACTTTTTGTCTTTTGAAACCTCGCCGTTGCTGGGCGGCGCTTGTCTGGCTTCTTCTTCAGAAAGCTTGCGCAATCCGCTGCCGTCGCGATTGACGACATACAAATCGGGTTCTTTCAACCGCGCTTCGCCTGCACGCTTCCAGCGAAAGTACACGCGCTGCCCGTCAGGCGCCCAATACACGCGCGTGGGTTCGTGGCCAACCAAATCGGGCCCGCGCATGATGTTGTCAATCGTCAACGCGAATTTCTGTGCGGTAGCCTGTTTTCCTGCCAGCCTGGGCACAGGCCAAAGCAACGCACACAAACAAAAAACAGTCAGCCAACGATGAGCAGCAAGCTTTTTCATAGCCGAATAAATCCTGATCTTGAGGTAGTGGGTTTGAAGCGCGAACATAACCGGTCTCACGCAAACATGTAAAGAAATGGGTGCCAGCTTCATTTGCTGGCACCCATTCAGGTTTCCCGACCAATTGGCTCAGTCGGGCTAGGAGTTTTGTCCACGTGGCGCTGTGCTATCGATGAATTCTGCGCCCTTCTCCCCAAAACACAATTCCCGCGCCGGGAACATTCGGAGCTCCTGCAGGCGGCAATTGCAGAAAAAAGAACTCTGTCCCGCCGTTAACAAAAACCGTTTTTTGAATCGCGCCATTCGACGTTTGAACCGCAGTCGAAGTGCAATCGCTATTTAGACTTGTGCCCGTCGCCGTGTCGGTTATGGGCACAATCATCCCGTTAAAATTGAATGTGCCCTCGACAACAGATTGTCCCGCGTCATTCAAATTCACACGGCTTAAACCCAAGGCAGGCCCTGCCGGAAATGGCGGCGCATTCAAAACCATGCCGTTGGCGGTTACCGCATATTCTCCTGCAACATTGCCCGGCGTACAGTAAAACGTACGCGCACGGTCGTAAATCGTGCCTTTTTCGTTGATCGCAGGCGCGATCTTCTTGCCAACAGCCTCAATTACCCAGCCTGCGCCCGGCGGCATTGCGACGCCCGCAGGATATGCCTGCAGCGAACGCACTTCGCGGCCTTCATCAATAATTATCAATGGCGCAGTTGCCAACCCCGAAACCAACCTCCCCGTGCAATTGCTGTTGATGGTGTACGTCCCGCTCAATTGCTGCTCCAAGATGAACCCGTTGAAATTGGTGGTAAATGTGCTCGCGTAATTCCCTGCGCCGTCATAGGTAATAATCCCGACCGAAGCTGTCGGGCCAGACGGTACACCAGGAATATTCACAATCACACCTTTGAGCAAAATGCCGTAGGCTCCTTTTAGTGTGGCAACTGAACATGTCTTTGCCCGCGCGCTGTCCCAAATACCTGTCGCTTGCCCGGCGACGTTCTCGCTTCTGTCTGGTGCAACCTTGTCCTGTCCCCAAACCAGACTCTCCAGCAATCCCAGCACCAGCAACGCAAACAGCAAGGAATATTTTCTTCTTTTCATCTCATTTCTCCTTTTCAGAAAGTGCTGGCTATACACTTGTGTTCTGTGAGATTCGCTTGCTTAACCTTGTGGTTTCGTCCCCAGAATCAAGTGCTTAGTCAAACTTGCTGCTTTTGGTGACCGCAATAGACGTGCCGTGCAATCGGGCTGCTTCGTGCCGACCTTAATCACGGCTTTTGCGCATTTCTGGCTGGTAAAAGAAGAAACGGCCGGTTGGCGGGTGCGCAAAATTTCGCTTGGGGAATTTATTTGGTGAGATCGCCCAACAAAACGGGCTTTAAGCTGAAAGAACTGGCAGAGAACGACGCGTTTGCCCAACCAAACTACGGCAGGCGTGAAGTCAAGGACTCACGCCTGCCAGTAAAAATCACTTATGAGCCAACCGAGAGAATTTCAGACTTCAGCACTTCCAACGGCGTGTGCGGCTTCCAGCCATCGGGCAAATCGCCGCAATCTTCGCGCAGGAATTGTTGTTGCGCCGGGCGAATCGTCGCCAGCAGCTCTTTGCGGGATTTCGTTTTCAGCGGTTTGCCGACGTAAATCTTGCCCATTTTGGCCATCAGGTTTTCGGGCAGCGCCGACGCGAACATCATCAACGGCCAGGTAAAGTTCGGGCCGTTGATTTTGCGCAGCTTCCACGCCCAGAGCGCCAGCGCGCCGGTGCGCCAGGCCATCGGCCCCCACCAACTGTACAACCCCGGACGCAGATTCAGCTTCCAGCATTTCATCAGCAACTGCCATTGCAGCGGCGTCAATTGGCGGGTTTCTGAAACGCCCATTTTGTCCTGCATGCGTGTGTCGTGCAGCGGCGTGAAAATCGAAGGAACCAGGAAGGCGAACAAGCCGCGCCGCTCCATTTCATAAACCAGATCGAGCGTCGCCATCACGTCTTCATCCGTTTCGTCCGGCGCGCCGACGATCAAGGTCATGACCGGAAACCAGTTGTTGCGATTCAGCACGGCCAACCCTTCCAGCACGACGCTGGGCCAGTCTTCAACGGAAAAAGGAATGCCTTTGCTGGGCATGATTTTTTTGCCCAAGCGCGGCGAACCGGTTTCCAGACCAATCAGTGGCGAAAGCGCTTTCTTTTGCGGGTGATTGCTCAGGTAAGGCAAATGGATCGGGCTTTTCGGCAGCAACAGTTCCGAGAGTTTTTCGATCATCACCGGGTCAACAACGGCGGGCGCGATGGTCGAATGGCTGAGCACATGTTGTTCAACGCCGGGTTCGTTGACCACTGACGAATACAAATCCAGCAAGGCTTCGCGGTTGGGGAAATAAAACGGTGTTTCGGTGTGAACCTGTCCCCAGATGAACATGTCTTCGGTCGCCAGACTGATTTGTTTGTTGCCTTCGCGGACGTTGGCGCGCACGGCAGTCATGATTTTGTCTTTCGGAAAATCAATTTGCGGATTCAGGTCGGGCACGCAGAACTGGCAGCGACGTCCGCAACCGGTCGTCATTTCAACCACGCCGAACGTCGTGCGTTTGTCAGGCACCAACAACGCTTCACGCTCTTTGGGATGCCCGACTTCGATCTCGCGCGGCAGTTCCTCGCCGTTGATGGCTTTGCGGAAAAGCTCCATCGTGTCCGCGGATTCTGAGCGGCCTTCGACCACGCAATCCACACCTAGTTCTTCAAACGAATTGGTCTGCGTAATCTGCCAACCGCCGCTGCCGCCGACAATAACTTTGAAGTTTTGACGAAAAGGGCTGGTTTTGATTTTCTCGAACATCAACCGCGAATAATGCGAATTGATCGGCATTTTTGAGGAACCGAAGATTGACGTGTAAACGCCCGCCGCGAAAGTCACGCCCAGCGGATTGTGCGTCGAAACGGCAACCACGCGCGTGTTTGGGCCGACGAATTTCTCCAGATCGTCGGGATAGCAACAGGCGATGTCTTCGGGTTTGAATTCGCGCAACAGAGAGGCTTCGACCAGTCGCACACCGGCGGGCATATAACGCGCCGAACCGTCGGCGTTATATTCGACTTCGCGCCAGTGCGGATATTTTTTGTTCATCACGCCTTCCATCCAGATCGGCATCGAAGCCATTCCCATCTGAATAAAGTAACCAGCGTGATCAATGGTTTCGGTCAGCGGAGCGGTCAGCACAATCAGCTTGCCACCATCGGCTGGCGGTTGTGCGGTTTGCCTGCCAACCTGAGCCTGACCATTTACATGGCCATTGACATGGCCATTGGTGAGCGGGGTCGTCATTGGGAGTCTCCTTGTGGAATCTCAAATTTGAAATCTGAGATTTGCATTGGGAAATTTGAGATTTGATCGAAACGTAAAGACCTAACAGCGAGTCTTCGCTTTTTCACTTCGACAGGAAACGCTCGTCATGTTTTGTGTTTCGGTTGTTTATGAGGCCTTTCCCAGCAGCGCTTTCACCTTGGCAGAGAGCTTGCTGGAAAACAGTGCGCCGAGCGCGCGTTGCAACAAACGCTCGGTTTTTGCTTCGTAAGGGTACCAGAGCAATTCGCGTTTCATTCCGAAACGGTCCGTCACGATCACTTGTTCGTGGCAAAAACGCCGAATGCCTGGCGCGCCGTGACGTTTGCCGATGCCGCTTTCTTTCAGTCCGCCAGACGGCGCATCTGTCACGCCAAACCCCACCAGCACGTCATTGACGCAAGTCATCCCGGCTTCGACCTGGGCGGCGATGCGTTCGCCTTTGGCTTTGTCAGTCGTCCAGACGCTGGCGTTCAAACCGTAAATAGTATCGTTGGCCAGGCGCAACGCTTCGTCGGCGTCTTTCACACGCATGATGGGCAACACCGGGCCAAAGGTTTCTTCGGTCATGATCTTCATCGAATGATCCACATTGGCCAGCACGGTCGGTTCAAAAAATCGCCCCGGCAAAGCGGGATTGCGCTGTCCACCGGTCAGAATCTGCGCGCCGTGTTCACGCGCATCGTTGATGTGCGCTTCGACCGTTTCGACCTGTTTGGGAAACGTCATTGCGCCAACGTCCACGCGACGTCCGGTTGGAGATTCGTTGACGTCAATGCCCTGGCGTAACGCCTTGGTCTTTTCGACAACGCGGCGGGTGAATTCATCGGCGATGGGCGCTTCGACATATACGCGCTCGACCGAAATGCAAACCTGACCGGAATTGGTAAACGCGCCCCAGACAGCCGCGTTGGCCGCGCGTTCGATGTCGGCATCGCGCAACACGATCATCGGGTCTTTGCCGCCCAGTTCCAGACTGACAGGAATCAGCCGTTGTGCCGCGCGCACCGCAACGGCTTTGCCCGTGCGCACGCTGCCGGTGAACGCGATCATATCGGCTTCATCCACCAATGCGCCGCCCGTGTCGCCATACCCGTGAACGACCTGCAAAATTTCTGGCGGCACGCCCGCCGCGCGAAATGCCCCCTGCAAAATCTCTGTCGCCCGCGTGGCAATCAGCGGCGTCCATTCTGAAGGTTTGATGACCACGGCGTTGCCTGCGAGCAAGGCGGGAATCGCTTCGCCGATGGTCAGGATCAAGGGAAAGTTCCAGGGCGTGATCATGCCAATGACGCCGCGCGGGTTATAGATGGTCGTGACTTTTTTGTTGCGCAACAGATGCGGCGTGATGCGTTGCGGCGCCAAAAAACGGCGCGCCTGTTTGGCGTAAAACGTGATGACGTCACAGACATAAACCAGCTCAACCAGGGCTTCCAAGCGCGGTTTGCCGTTTTCCTGACAAATGAGCGTGACCAGTTCTTCCTGTTGCGCCAGCAAATGATCGCGCGCCGCCAGCAACACTTCGGCGCGTTGCGCGAGTGCCAGCGCACTCCAACGGCGAAATGCCGTGCGCGCGCTTTGCACAGCAGCACGAACTTCGAGCGGAGAATTGACCGGGACTTCACCGATTTTTGCGAGCGTCGCGGGGCTGTGAACTTCGATCACCGGACGAGGCTCTTGCATCATTCGTTGTGCCATTTGTGCGCTCCCAGGATTGCCACCTAGCGTTTGTCGCCGCTGTGGCTGAAAAGAGGTTTTCGCTATTTCGCCTTTGCTTTCGTTTCTTTACTGGGCGTCGGTGTAGGCGCGGGTTTTGGCGCGCCGCCCGTATCCAAATCAACTGGCGCGGGATAGCCTTTGCCCGCCAAGGCGGCGATTTCGACCACAATTTCCTTGCGGCCTTTGGCATCGCGCAGCAACTGCTGCCGCGCCTGAGCAATTTTGCGCTGCTCGGCCTTTTCGGCTTCGGTCAACGTTGCGGCGCTCGTCGGCGCTTCGGGTTTGCGCGCCATCACCGAAAGCACGGCCAACGCCTGTACGCGTTCGTCTTCGCTCAGGTCGGCAAGCGTGAGATTGTAGGTGCCAAGCAAGGCTTCCAAATTCGCTTTGACAGTGGTGTCGCGATCATAAACATCACGATAGACGTGCAGCTTACCATCTTCGACCGCCAATGTTTCATAGCGCAGCTCGACCGGGATGATTTCTTTCAATTTCACGACTTTGGTTTCGGTGCGGGTCTGGCCATATTTCGCCACGTCTTTTTCGGTCAATTCTACGCCGCCGATTTGCGCCAGCACCTTGGCAAAGCTTTGCACCTGTTTGTCTGTCAGCCCGACGCAACCGTGCGAAGCAAAGCTGCCGATTTTGACCGGCTGTTTGCCGCCGTGAATCAACGACGGCATGCCAATCGGAATTTTGATCACGCCCAGCGGATTCAGTTTGTCACCTGCGGCAACTTTCTGGCCGACTTTTGCTCGCGGCACCCAAGGCTCATCGGGCGGCGTCCAGGTCGGGTTGAAAATGATCTGGCTGGCTTTGCGCATTCCCGCAGGCAAGGGAAATTCAGGATACCCAATGCCGATCATGAACGATTTGATCAGTTGCCCGTTTTGAAAGATATCCATGCGATGCGCAGGCGCATTGACGACGATGCGCGTATCTTGCGGCGCAACGAATGGGCCGCTGGGCAACAACGTAGCCGCCATCGCCGCAATCGTGGCGCTGGGCGAGGGACTGGGAGAAACCTCAACGGCAGGCGTGGCAACCGGGCTGACTTCTGCCAATGAAGGCGTGCCGAGCGGCGTTGGCTCTTCGCTCAGGGCAATCGTGTCTTCATCGCGGCTGCCGATTTTGCGCCAGCGTTCCAGAACAAACTCGGCAAATTGCGGCGCTTTTTCCGGACCCAGAATGGCAGACACCTTGGCTGCGGCTTTTTGGCCGGCTGCCGTCGTGGTCGAAGCGCTTTCCGCTTCATTTTCGCTTTCGCGCAAATTCGCCGTCTCTTCACGCGCGGCCTCACGCAATTGCGTAATCTGCTCGTCATTCAGTTGCAATTGAGTTTTGAGCGCTTGGGGAAATTCCTGATCCACGAAAAACAACGCATCGAGCAGCGGCAAGGTAATCGGCAATTCCTTGATCACAATGACCGGCGTCGGCGTCGGTTTGGGCGTGGCTTTTGGCGTCGGACGCACCGAATCGTTTTTCACCAACTGGTCTTGCGGATCAAAGACAACCGTTTTGATCGCCCAGGCCGCACCCGCCAACGCGCCCAAGGTCAACAGGCCTAACACAATCTTTTTCAAAAGCAGTGCTCCTTTTTGCTCAACCACGAATGAACCGTGTGTCAGTGTTTTTCGCGCAACAGCGGATATGGGTTGAGGTTCATCCCGTCCCAATATCGTTTGGGATCGGTGACTTGCCAGACCGCAAAGTGCAGATGGTAATTGCCCGCCCCGGCATTGCCGGTGTCACCGACATACCCGATGACCTCGCCTTGTTTGACGATTCGACCGTCTGTCATGCCATCGGCGTAACGTTCAAGATGCGCGTAATAGAAAACCAGCTTCTCGTCCGGGCTCAGTTGATAAATCGTGAGGCCGCCGCGGTCGCTGGTAAAAAGCCGGGCGATTTTGCCTGCTACGGCAGCCAGCACAGGCGTGCCGCGCGGCGCGATGATGTCAATGGCGTTATGCGTGCGCCCTTCTGAACGCGCTTCGCTGAACGTGTCACGCAATTGATCTTCCTTGATGCCCGCAACCGGAATCAGCAACTTCGGCACCATCGAAGCGGCGATGTTGCTCGGTTGATTCGGCTCGTCTTGCGGCGGGCGAGTTTGATTGTCAGCGGGCGTCTGGCTGACAGCAGCAGCTTGCCCGGAACTGGCCGCCGGAACCGATTGCGCCGCAATTGGCGGCGCGCCCTGACGACCGGATTTGCAAGGCAAACATTGAATCCAGCCGACCAGCGAAAACGTCAACACCGCGCCCGCAAACAAGAACGTCAGCAAGAAAATCAGTCGCGGCCAATAAGCCGTCAGACGCCGCCAATTGGCTTTTGCGCGCGCACCGAAGTCTGCCAATTTCTGACGCGCCTGATTCCCTGACCGTTCCGCCATCAAACCTACCTTTCGTTGCCAAGCGCAAAGGACGACGCGCGCTACGCTTTGGCGACGATGTTAAAGTTGACTACGACTTCGTTTTTGACCTTCACCGCGCCGCCTGCCGCCGAATATGGCTTGATGCCAAAATCGGTTTGCTTCAGCGTGTATTTGCCAACGGCGCGCAATTGCTGCGCGTTGACCGTCAACAAAACCGGCACCGCAATGCGCCGGGTCACGCCTTTCAACGTCAAGTCACCGTTCAGCGTCAAATTATATGCGTCGGCGCTGGTCTGTTTCAGATCGCTGACCGAAACAGATTTGAACGCAATCTTGGGAAACTTCGCCGATTCGAGCACTTCCTTGTGCATCGAATCAAAAATCTTCTGCTTGTCTGCTTCGCTCGGCTGTTTGTCGAGCACCGCCAGCGATGCGGCGTTCACCTCCAATTCGAGTGAACCGCCACCTGTGCCAGATTCGGGAAGCACGATTTTGCCGGTAAAGGATTTGACGCCGATTTCGTGATCGTGCGCAAAAGCGCTGAACAACCCGGCCTTGGCGACAAACACCCAGAAACTGCTTTCGCTGGCGACAATGGTATAGGTGCGCGATTTCGCCTGCGGCTGGGCATTTGTCGCCAGCATTGCCAGCGCGACAATCACAATCACCAATTGCTGAATTCGCGTTCGCATGATTTCTACTTCCCTGTCAGCCGACACCGGAACTTGCCGGCGTCGCTGCCTAAATTACGACTGGCCAATGCCGCGCCAATGACCGTGCTGCTACTTGCTCTTGGCCACAATGGTGAAGGTGACTTTGACCTCGTCACCGATTTTGATCAGGCCCAAACCTTTCTCAAACGGCTTCATGCCAAAATCGCTTTGCTTCAATTTGGCTTCGCCCGTGGCGTGCAACTCAGTGTCGCTGATCGTCGCATTAATCGGAAACGACACGCGTTTGGTTACGCCGTGCAAGGTCAGATCACCCGTCAAGGTAAAGCTGCGTTTGTCGCCGGTCTTTTGCACATCGGTGAGCGAGGTGGAAGCGAATTTAATCAGCGGAAAGGTTTCGACTTCGAGCACTGTATTGCGCAACGCGGCGTGAAATTCCTTGCGCTCGAATTCGCCCATGGCCGTGTCCTGGTTGGTCAGCGACTTGGCTTCGGCTTCGAGCGTGGCAGTCATCTTGCGTTCGTCAGCGGGCAATTCGATTTTGCCGCTGAAGCTTTTGGCCACCACGCGGTGTGTCGGATAGCGACGGCTGATAAAACCTTCCTGCGTCAGGATCACGTTGATTTCGCTGGCCGTTGCGTCAAAGGCAAACACGCGCACTTTTGCGCGCTGGGCAGAAGCGCCCTGCCACAGCAAACAACCAAGCGCCAGCAATCCCAGCACGCCCATCCGTTGACGGTTCATCAGCCCACCCTCCTATTCGCCGCCGAAGTTGTGCGCTTCCAGCGGTTCGACGATAACCGCCGTGCCATAGGCCAGGACTTCGGTGACACCGCCCATGACTTCGTTGGCGTCATAGCGCGCGCCGATGATGGCGTTTGCGCCGATTTCTGACGCGTGCTGAACCATGATTTCAAATGCTTCTTCGCGCGCCTTTTCGCAAAGCTGGGTGAACAGCGAGATATTGCCGCCAATCAGCGTTTGCAAGCTGCCGCCCAACGTGCCAAACACCGACCGCGAACGCACCGTGATGCCGCGCACTACGCCCAGATTGCGAACGATGCGAAAACCAGGCAGTTCAAAGGCGGTTGTGACCATGTGATGCGCCACCGAATAACGCGGCGCGGTGACTTGATACGGCGGTTTTACGGGAAAGTTTTCCATCAGAGTCCTCGCTCAGTTACGAAAATAAACTTCCTTGCTGCTGCTGCTCATCGGCCTCATATTCCGGCGGCGTCCACAGATAGTTTTCGATTTTGCAGCGGCCTTTGTCGTTAAAAACGATGCCTTCGGCTTCGAGCAATCGTTGCTGCAAATCGGGCGGCGTCGTCAGTCCGGCGGTCGAACAGCCGCCTTGCGAATTGATCACGCGATGCCAGGGAATATTGCGTTCATCTTTGGGCGTGGCATGCATGATGTTGCCAATGGCACGCGCGTCATATCCCGCGCCCAGCACGCGCGCCACCGAACCGTAGCTCATGACTTTGCCTGCGGGAATGCGCAGGACGAGTTCATAGGCGCGCTCGCGGAAGGACGATTCGTCTGCGGGTCGTCCGGGAGCGCTGTTGCTGATGAGTCGCTTGTCTTCTCTGCCTGCCATCGTTTTTTGAAGGTTGTTTGGTGCGTTTGCCACCAGACGCGCCATTCGGCAATGGCGCGTGCTCGCTCAGCCGGCGGACCCGCAGGCTGAAAGCTCAGTCAGGTGTTGGTGGCGTCGCGCAACGCCATTTCCGCCAGAAAGCGAACGCGCAGCCTTTCGCTCGCCAGCAATTCGATCAATTCGGGAATCGTCCGCCGGGCGTAAGCTGCGCGTTCGTTTTTGAAATCTTGTGCGCTCATCCAAACAGCGGCGGGACTTCACAACCGGCAATGCGCAGATAGGTATACAACTGCCCGCGGTGGTGAATTTCGTGTTCGTGCGTCAGGTGCAAGAGCGCCATGCGCGACATCGCCTTGTCAGGGCCAAAGGGAGCGACTTTTTCGGCCAGCTCTTCCGGCGTCAGTGCGGCGGCGGTAGCGATGGCTTCTTCGTGCGTTTTATCAAATGCGGCAATCAGTTCCGCCGTGTCTTTGATTTGCGGCGGCATCTCTTTGGGAAACACGCCGGTTTTGGTCGCCGCGACCAGCCCCGCTTCGGCAATCCACAGATGGTTCATCAATTCGCCGAGCGTCATTCCAGAGTCGCACGGCTTCCAATCGTATTTGTCGTTCGGCGCAACCGCCATCAAAGTCGTGGTTTGTTTATGAATGCGCCGCCAGTTGCTGATAAATGAATCAAGTTGTCCAGCCATACTCTTCCCTTCGTAGTTGATGATTGATGGTTGTAAGCGGTGACGAAAACACGCACAAGCACGCGTCGTACACCAGGAATGCAATCGTTAGGTCAGTTCGCGCAAAACAACGCGCGCCGGGCCGCCGTCGCCGTCTTTCAGTTTCAGCGGCAGGCAAAGCAATTCGTAATCGCCGGGCGGAACGTCGTGCAGATCCAAACCTTCGACCACGACGACGCCCGCGCCAAGCAACGTCCAATGCGTGGTCGGTTCCACAAAATCGAACTTTTCGACCGACAGATAATCAATGCCGACCAGTCGCACGCCTGCGTTGACCAGCAATTCGGCGGCGTCCGTTTCGAGGTAAACAAAGGTTGTGCAAAATTCGTTGGTGGTACGCCACAACTGTGAATTGCGCGTTTTGAACAAAAGCCGCTCGGCTCCCTGCCAGGCGCAACCTGCCAAAACCTCAGCGTCTATGACGGGCGCGTCGCCCACGTCCACGACGCGCGCCGGTCCGAGAAAGACATCCAGCGGCACCTGATCGAGCGCGATGCCGTCTTTCATAAAGTGGTACGGCGGATCAATGTGCGTGCCGATATGCGTGCTGAAACTCAGGTGCGAAACGCGCGCGATGTCGCCTTTTTCCAACGACATCACGCGTGTGATTTGAATCGGTGGATCGCCCGGATAGACAGGCAATTCATTCGAGATGGGAACGGTGACGTCATAAATTTTCATCGCACCCTCTGCGCTGATTGGCTACGTGTGAACTGAAACTTGTTTGATGATTACGGGCTGTCTGAAAAACCCGCGCGAGTATAGGAAGCGGGTTCTGGGTTGTCAAACTTTGCCCCTGACAGTGTAAGCTTGCTGGCTAACGAACAAAACAACCGAGACAAAGGACGCTATGGAACAAGAATTGGAAGTCGCCAAAAAGCTGGCGTACGAAGCCGGCAACATCTTGCTGGAATTTTATGCCAGTGGCGCGCAGGTAGATTGGAAGGGGCACGATGATCCGGTCACGGCAGCAGACCGTGCCGCCAACGAAATGCTGGTGCGCGAATTAACCCGGCACTTTCCGCACGATGCCGTGCTGTCAGAAGAGTTCCCGGACGATCCGGTACGTTTGCGCTATGACCGCGTCTGGATGGTTGATCCGATGGACGGTACCAAACAATTCATCGAAAAGATCGGCGAATTTGCCGTGATGATCGGTCTGGCCGTCGAAGGCGAAGCGCGACTCGGCGTGGTGTATCACCCAACCGCTGAACGTATGTTTTATGCGGCGTCGGGTCTCGGTGCCTTTGTCGAAGAAAAATGGACGACCAAGCGGTTGCACGTGCCTGCCACAACCGATCCGGCGCAGATGGTCGCGGCAATGAGCCGGTCACATCACAATCCCAAAGTGGATTTGATCTGTGCGCAGCTGGGTGTAACACAACGCATTCATCACGGCAGCGTCGGCTTGAAATTCGGGTTGCTGGCTGAAGGACGCGCACATTTGTATGTGCATTTGAGCGGACGCACCAACCAGTGGGACACCTGTGGCCCCGAAGCGATTTTGCGCGAAGCAGGCGGCGTAATCACAGACCGGTACGGCGATCCGTTGCGTTACAACGACCCGGAAATCCGCAACCTGAACGGCATCATTGCCAGCACCGGCGTCATGCACGACCGCATTCTGGAAACCATCGCAGCAACGCAAACCGAACAGCGCTGAGCTGGGCGAGAAACAAAATCACTCAATGGCAATCGTCAACCGATTGGCGGTTTGCCCGCCGTAACTGACGACGACTTCGACAACAGAGCCGCTGGGCGCATCCGGCGGCACTTGCACATTCAGTTGCCACAAACTGACAAAGCCCGGCGCCAGTCCGCTGAAATACACCGTCGCCGGTTTGCCGCCAATCGTCACCACCGGCATTGACGCCGTCACCGCAAGCGGATTGCTGCTGGCGGCTTCGCCGTCTTTCACAGCCAAAGCCTGATTCGTGTTTGCGTTCAAAAGCTGCGCGCCAACGCCGGAACCATACAACACGACAAAATCGCCTTTGCGCGCGCGTTTGGTTTGCGGATTAACCGCCGGATCGCCATTACGCGAAAAATCAGAATTCTGCGCCGCCGCTTGTCCCTTGCCTGACGCATCCGCCGAAAACAACGCCGCTGCCGCCGCGTTGACGTTGACTGCTCCGTAGGCCGCCACACCGTCTTCGCGCAAAATGACGACCGTCGCCGCGCCGGTCGCCGTGCTGTAAGGAATTTGATAGTTGATCTGACTGCCCGCCACGAAAAAGAGCGGCGCAGCCACGCCGTTGACCAGAACCGAAGTCCCTTGCAAAGCGCGCGGCAACGGCAATCCGCTGGCGACCGCCACACCATTGCCCTGTACCAAATCTGTGCCAAACAGTGCGACAAGCTGACCAGCCGCGCCAGCCGCGCCATACCCGGCGGCTTCTACCGTTGTGGCAGGCTGCGCGTTGATCGTTGCCGCCAACGCCAACAATCGCGCATTGGTCAGCGTGTTGTTGGGCAACCGCACACGCACGGGAAATGCGCCCGGCGCGCTCAATTCGCTGCCCGGCACGACGGCAAACACTCCATTGGCGACGGTTTGCGTCGTCAGTGGCAAGCCATTGAAAAGCAATGTTGCGCCTGTGCCGAATGTCCCCTGGACGGTTAATTCGATTTGTGTGGCGTTGACCGAATCCAGATATTTCGCCGGCGCGCTGGGTTTGCTCAACCCGGTCAAGGCCGGTGAACTTTCATTGAGCACCTGCACGCGCAACGTCTGCTGTGTTTGCAACTGTCCATCGCTGGCCGTGAACGTGATTTGTTGTTGTCCTAGTTGATTGGCTGTGGGCGTGAAAGTGAGCCGTTTGCTAGCGGCGTCAAACGTGGCGTTGGTCAATGTGCTGGCCGTGACAGTCAGCGGTTGATTGTCAGGATCGCTGACCGAAACCGTCAGGCCAAGTTTGTCGCCGATGCCCAGAAACCGCTCTGGCAACGTCTCAAACACGGGCGCACGATTGGGGTTGGCGCTGGATTTCACCACGACGGAGGTGGTGTAAATGTAATCGTCTTCGGGCGAAACCTGATTGTTGGCGGCATTGCCGACGGCATAAAACGTGATGTCTCCGGCGCTGGCGGCGGGCGCCGTCCAGCTAAACGACCAGCTATTCGAACCGGTCTTTCCCTTGGCAATGCCGGTTTCGTCATTGTGTGACAGATACGTACGCAATTTGCCCGACGCGTTGGAATCGCGTTTGAGCACTGTCGTCGAGTTTGTCACCGTCAATGCGCCAACCGTCGCAGAAGTGCCACTGGCATCCAGCGCCGTCAGTTCAAAACCCCAGGCGCGCGCCGTCGGATGCGTCAGCGTCAGCGTCACCATATAGCTTTGCCCGGGCGTGTAACTGGCGGGCAAGCCGCTGATTTCGACTTTGCCGCCGCCAGAGTTGAGGGCAAATGTGTAATGACAGCCGGTGCAATTGCCTTCGCCCGGAGCCCCGGTAAACCCCAGGGGCGGCCCAGGACTGATTTTGCCGTGCACACGCGGCGCGCCTTGTTCACTTAACGCCAGAACGCCGCACCCAACCAGCGCCAAAACCAAAACCACAGTTTTTTTCAGCCAGAAATGACGATGTGCTCTCATGGCGATTTTTGAGCCTTTCTCGACGTACTTGGTCGGATTTTTTGTCTGACGGCCAGAGGAAGCAATTGGCAGCCGCGCGCCAGATAGACTATCCTGCCCGCCGTTAGCCGCACTGAATTCACCAAACACCCGCAAGCTGCGGCCTGCAATCATACGGTATGTCAGAAAATCGTTTGCGTCATTTGCCTGCCATAGACCAATTGCTGCGGCGCGCCGGGCTGCAAAGCCTGATTGCCGCTGCCGGACGCGATCTTGTGCGTGATCGGTTGCGCGAAGTGCTGGCCGAGTTGCGTCAGGAACTGCTCAGCGCCAATGGCGCGGCGACGTTGCCCGCTGATACCAAAACGGATGCCGAAACAGACGGCGAAGCGCTGGCGAGAGAAATCGAAACCCGCGTGCAGCAACGGTTTTTGCGCCGCCAACAAAGTCAGACGCAACGCGTCATCAATGCGACCGGCGTCGTGTTGCACACCAATCTGGGACGCGCGCCGCTCAGTCCAGCCGCCCTGACAGCCATCACAGACATCGCCAGCGGATATTGCAATCTGGAATATGACCTGACAACCGGGCAACGCGGCAAACGCGGCACCGGGTTAGAGCAGATGTGGCGCGAATTGCTGGGCTGCGAAGCGGCTGCGGTGGTCAACAATTGTGCCGCCGCTGTCTTTTTGACGCTCAACACGCTGGCGGAAGGCGGCGAAGTGATCGTTTCGCGCGGCGAGCTGATCGAAATCGGTGGCAGCTTTCGCATTCCGGACGTTATCGCCAAATCGGGCGCACGCTTGCGCGAAGTCGGCACGACCAATCGCACGCGGTTGAGTGATTACGAGCAAGCCATCAACGAACACACGCGTGTCATTTTGCGCGCGCACCCGTCGAATTACCGCATCACCGGATTCACCGAAAAACCGTCTCTCGCCGAATTGGCCGCGCTCGCCAAAGCCAGACAGATTCCGCTGTTTGAAGATTTGGGCAGCGGCTGTTTGGTGAACTTGCAGCCGCTCGGCATTCACGACGAACCGACCGTGCAGGAATCGCTTGCCGCAGGCTGTTCCGTCGTTGCCTTCAGTGGCGACAAACTGCTGGGTGGGCCGCAGGCGGGCATCATTCTGGGACAAGCCGAACTGATCAAACGCATCAAGACCAATCCGTTGATGCGCGCCTTGCGCGTAGACAAACTGGCCTATGCGGCACTCGAAGCCACTGTGGCAGCTTATGCCAGCGGACGCGCGCTGACAGATATCCCCACGCAAGCAGCCTTGCACGCCAGCCAAGAATCACTGACGCAGCGGGCACGTGCGTTTGTGCGTCGTGCCCGCAAACTCAACACGCAGTTGCAATTCACGTTGCGCGACGACGCCTCAGTCATCGGCGGCGGCACGACGCCCGAAACCAAACTGCCAACAACCCTGATCTGTCTTGCCAGTGTGCACTGGACAGCCGACCAGCTCGAAACCAAGCTGCGCCAGAATTCCCCGCCCGTCATCGCCCGCATTGTCGAAGACCAACTGGCATTTGACCTGCGCACCGTTTCCCCAGCAAACGAAGCCGAATTGCTCAGCGCCCTGCAACGGCTGAGCGCCAGCTAAGCCGCACAATCTCTCGCCATCTTGAAAACTGCAAAATCACGTAAAAGTACGTATAGGAAGTCTTCCTGCTTGCCCGTATTGTGTGCATCGTCAGAGGGGGCGCAGGAAACATTGAGAAACAACCTGCTGACAGGGATGCATAGTTGATTTGCCCCCGGCCTGAATGGGATTCAGGCCAACACAGAAAGAGCAAAGCGAGTGGGTTGGCCTGGGAATGGCATCGGCTCTTTGCTCTTCATAGTTTGCCCGCTTGCCGGCAATGCGACGCGGGCACGGAGCGAGAGGAGAGTTGTGGGGCTTTCCTCTTGCTCCCACCGTTTTTGAGATTTTGGGTCTGCCCGCAGCTTGGCAATGGTCGCGGGCACAAGGGGAGAGAGGATATGTGGGAATGCTCTCTCCCCTTTATCGTTGTCTGACGCGCGTTCCCCCTCTTTTTCGCGTTCGGGGAAATTACGGCGGCCCCTGCACGAGTTGCCGTGAGATACCCCACCCCAGCAGGGCGCGGACGTATAAGATCCTGCCACGTCTGCGCTTTGCTTCGGGAGACACTGCCATCTGGGGCTAACGCCCTCTATTCTTCAGCGCCGCCGTTCTGCAAAACTTCCAACTTCACCAATTCCAGCGCCCAAATTCCAGGGCTTATGCCAGCTCTCCGCGACGCAACGCATCTGCCAGAAATTCGCTGGCGCGCCACGACACGGCGGCAATAGAAAGCGTGCAATTCTTTTCCGGGCACGAGACGAACGAAGCACCGTCCACCACAAACAGGTTTTTGACTTCGTGCGCCTGATTGAATTTGTTCAGCACGGAAGTTTTCGGATCGTTGCCCATGCGCGCCGTGCCGACTTCGTGCGTAGCGTCACCCGGTGGCGGCGGCAATGTGCGCGTGTAGGGAATGATTTCGGCTCCAGCGGCGCGCAGCAATTCCTCGGCGTTGTCGTAAATCAATTGCGCCATCTTCAATTCGTTGTCGCCCCATTTGGCGTGAAAGCGCAACTGCGGAATGCCGTATCGGTCTTTCAATCCTGTGGGATCAATCTCGCAATAGTTGTCAAAATACGGCAAACATTCGCCAAAGCCCGCCATGGAAATGCGCGCCGGCGCAACGTCGCGAATTATCTTTTTGTACTCTGCTCCGAAACCGGCAAACCGTTTGGCGTGGCCAGGAAACGCATTCGAACCGCTGTTAGGTTGAAACTGCCAGCCACGCAGCACGGAAACCTTGCGTCCACCCGGTATGTTCGTATGACGCGGAATATAAATGTGGCCGCCGCCGGTGCCGTCATCACTGACAACCGGAGCGCCTTTCATTGCGGGCACGTATCCGCTGATCATCCCGGCTTTGAAATTGTCCATCAGGTAATGCCCCAACACTCCCGAAGAATTGGACAATCCCTTCTCGTGGTGGCGCGTTTTTGAATTGAGCAGGATGCGCGTGGATTCCATTGCGCCCGCGCCCAGCACGACGGTTTTGGCGTGCGCTTCATAGGTCAGTTTGTTTTTCGTGTCTATGAATTCGACGCCGCGCGCCTTGCCCGTCTTCGGATCAAGCAACACGCGATGCACTGCTGCGCCTGTGCGCAAGGTGAAATTCTTTCGTCCCACCAGTTTGGGAATGATCGCGTCGAGCGTGGAAAAGCGCGAGGCCGTCGAACAGCCATAATCGCAATTGCCGCAATAATGACAGGCGGCACGGTTGTCGCGATTTTTCAGCAGAATGGCTTTGCGAATCGGAATGATCGGAATGCCGACTTTTTTGCCGCCGCGCACCAGTTGCGCTTCGCCACAACGCGGAGGCGGCGTCGGTGCGTGATAGTTTCCATCGGGCGTAACGGCCAAGCCTTCGCGCGTGCCAAACACGCCCAGCAAATCTTCGGCTTTGTCGTAATACGGCGCGAGTTCGTCGTAGGAAATCGGCCAATCCTCGCCAGCGCCGTCCTGCAAAGACTTCGGCTTCATATCCCATTCGGACATGCGCAAACTGACACGCGCCCAGGTATTGGTGCGCCCACCAACAGCGTGAATGCGCGTCCAATGAAAGTCCGTGCCGGGTGCGCGGCCATATGGGTCTTTGAACGGATGAACGTACAGATGCTCGGTATACGCCGACACTTTCCACAACCCGTCATACTGACCCGGTTTGCCTAGCCCGCGAAACGGCATTTCATACGGCCAACTGTGTTCAGTATGAAAGATGGTATTGCGATCCCATTTCGGGCCGATTTCGAGCAACAATACGTTCAAGCCTTTGCTCACTAATACGTAAGCGGCAACGCCACCCGCTGCGCCGGAACCAACAATGATTGCGTCATAGGTGATTTTCTGATTTGCCATTGGTAAAAATTGGGATGAATTGCGTTCAGGAAGTTTTGGGCGTCGTTTCGCTAAGCGCTCGATTCAGTAATTCGCTCACGCCCAATGTCGAGGCCCATTGCCGCAAATACGCCTCGTCCAATCTGCCACCTTGCACCTTTAACACACCGAGAATGTCATTCCATTGTTTTTCAGAAACGCTGCCTCCCTTTTTGAACCACAGCAGTTTTTGCAAAACAATGGTTTCAGCGCTTGCCAGATTACGTGCACTGCTCGCCTCCCCAGGCAACAACGGTAATTGTAGACAGCGGTCAAAGTATTCTTGTGCCCAAGCATCGTTCTTTGGAAGAAAGACGTCGACCTTGTACATTGTTGCAAGAAAGATCAATTGAAGCTTGAGTGTTGCCGAATGGCGCGTTGAATGGCCTGCTCATCCACATAAAACTCTTCCGCAAAAGCTTGTACCAGCGCAGGGATATGCGGCTCTTTTATCTCTGCCACAAGGTCAATATTCTGCGTCAAACGGGGCAGGCCGTGAATGATGCTTGCCATCGAACCGCCAATCAAATAACGAATACCCAATGTAGCCAACCGTTCAGTCACCAGTAAAGCCACGTAAAGAATGTCTGGTAGCTGATCCTTCTGTTGAGGAGTGTTGGCGTCCGTTGCACTCATTAAACTAATAACCTTCCACTTCTACATCCCAGCCAAACGCCTTTTTCATCAACTCAGGTTCGATCCAACGTGACGCCAATCGCAATCTGATTTCGCGTTCGCTCGCGTTTGGATATTGCCGTTGAATGTCGCCAAGCGCCAGCAATCGGGCGGCACGATTCAAGTCCTGCATGATGCAAAGTTTCTGTGCGCCCGTCATTCGGCGATAGCCTTCAATCATCAATCGCTCAATCTCTGGCGGTGTGTCTTGCGAAAGAGAAGTCATAAAAATGTATACAAACTGGCCTGAGCTGATAACGCTTCCGAAAAAAGGAAAGAGCCGAATGAGCGTATCAATTCCGGCTCTCTCCACTTTCTAGCAATGCTCGCGCAATTAGATATGATTTCATTTTGGTGTACGGGTTTTGCCACCGAGGCACAGAGCCACAGAGGTTTCCAAGTCTTTCTCTGAGCCTCCGTGACTCTGTGGCTAATCCGTAAAGCGAATTGAAAAACGATCTAGAACGTCAGACGCAAGCCAAGTTGGATGTTGCGTGCTGGCGCGGTGCCGTTGATGGTGCCGTATCCAACATCAGAAATGTTGGTGCTCGGGTTATTCAACAACACCTGATTGAACGCATTGAACATGTCTGCCTGGAATTGCAGGTTAACGCGTTCTGTCACCAAAAACCGTTTGCGCAAGGACAAATCCGTGAAGAACCGGCCCGGCCCTTCGATCATACCGATGCCGGCGGTTCCGCGGCGAGCGTTCGGTGTGATCGTGAACGCTGCTTTGTTGAAGTATTCCAGCAAACGGTCGCTGCCTTGGCGGTTGATTTCCTGTCCGGCAACATAGTCTGCGCGGCGATTGCCGACAGAGGTATTGCCGGTCGGCGTCAGATATTGTCCGGTCTGCCAACGTGTGATGCCCGTCGCTTCCCAACCGCTGAAGGCGTTGCGCACCCAGCGGCTGCTCTTGCGGAACAGCACCAGACGATACGTGTAGGTGTTGACCAGAATATGACGACGGTCGAAGTTCGCCGGCCCGTAATTGAACCGGCGATTGAACGGGTCTTCCGGGTTCTCGAAATTGCCCGAACCAACGCCCGTATCGCTGAGCGCTTTTGACCACGTGTAGCTGGTCGAAAACGTCGTATTGCCTTTGCGCTTGGTGACATACACCTGCAACGAATTGTAGTTGGAGTTGATTTCCGAGCGCAGTTGGCGAATGCCGGAAAAACCTTTGTACGGGCGCAAGGCGTTGACCGAAATGTTCGGCTGCGCCAAACGCGCGTCAAACGGCGCCTGGTTGATGTCCGGTTGCCAGAGCAGATGCCGCCCTAAATTACCGACATAAGCGACCTCGGCAAAGATGCCTTTGGGCAATTCGCGCTGGACGCTCAAGCTGAAGTTCATCGTACGCGGCACGGTCAGATTTGGATCAATCGCCACGATTTCACCAAACGGCGCGGGCGCGGCTGCGCGCGCGCTGACGATGTTGGCGATGTTGCCGTTTTCGTATTGCTGACTGATGGAATACGGCGGCAGGTTGACCGACGAGAAAATGATGTTGCCTTCGGGACGATCAAAGAACATGCCGAAACCGCCACGGATGGCCGTCTTGTTGTCTTCAAACGGTGCAAAGGCAAAGCTGAAGCGCGGCGCAAACAAATGCTCGGCTTCATACAACCCGCGCGGCGCACCGGTCGGCAAAGACAACACGTCGGCGCTGTTGCCGCGCGGCACACGGCCCAACTCTTCAGGCGGCACGCCAATACCGGCGCGCACCAACCCATTGTATGGATTGCCGCCTCTGGTCACATCAATAATGCCCGCATTGGTGACCGTGACGGCTCTGGCCGGGTTATAAAACTCTGGAATGAAGTTGGCGATGTTGTTGGCTTGCGTCCAGGTGGGCAAGCCCCACTGATACCGCACCCCGAATTCCAAGCTGAGTTTGCGGTTGACCTTCCAACTGTCAGTGGCAAACGCTTCAACCTGTGAAAACCGGAAAAAGCCAATGGGATCATTATCGGCTTCGCTATAGGTGCGGAAATTGCCCAGCAACGCATCCGCAAACGCGTTGAAGCTGCGGTTGGTGTTGGCTGCCGCGCTGTCAAAGCTGATGTTGCCGGTGTAATTCGGACGGCCATTTTGATCTTTGCGATTGCGAATGACCACCAGGCCAGATTTGAGCGTGTGCGCGCCTTTGATCCAGGAAATGTTGTCTGTGATGGCAATGTCGGTTGTCGGCGACAGCAACGAGGCCGACGGGCCACGAAAACTGGCGAATCCGGCGACGTTCACATCGGGAATGCCTTCTTCGTACCGACCGCCATTCAGATAAAGCTGCGTGAAGTTGAAGCCATACGTGCTGCGTTTCCAGGCCTCGCCCACGGGCGGAATGCGTTGCCCGTTCCAGGAAGCGTTGACCTTCGCTTCATTGATCAACGTCGGTTTGATCATCCAGGTGTGCGACACCTGATAGCTATACCCCGGACGCAGACGATTGGTCGGGATCGTCGGCAATTGCGCGTTGATGAACGTACCGAACGGTTCGACCAGGTCGTAATTGTCGTGCAGGTAACGACCAAACACGTTGTGTTTGTCATTGATGCGGTAATCCAGGCGGATGATTTCTTGCCGGAAATCGAACGGATTGGATTCCTGATACAGCGCGTTATTGGCTGTGGGCGTGTCGGTATATGACACCGCCTGGCGCGACATCGCCGTATATACATTGGCAATGGCGCGCCCATCAGCCGTGATTAAATTCGTGGGAATGATGTTGTTGGCAAAACAGCCGGTGCGCACGGCGGGCGTGGTCACCACGCCGTTGGTGATCACTGGCGCAACACAGGTGTTCGTCGCATTGGCCGGGTTACGCAACACACCATCATCTGCCGTCCCAACGATGCCATCCGGGCCACGCAACCGTTGCGAAAAATCGCCATTGCGTTCGGCGCTGGTCGGAATGCTACGCAACGTCGGCGCGGTAAAGCGGCGGATCAGCTTCCATTCCATACCGCCGAAGAAGAAGAACTTGTCCTTGATGATCGGCCCGCCCAAGCTCCAGCCGAAATTGTTGTAGCGCAGCGACGGTTTGGCGACATTGCGCGCGTTGTTGAAAAACTGATTCGCGTCCAGCTTTTCATTGCGCAGAAATTCAAACGCGCTGCCGCTGAATTTGTTGCCGCCGCTCTTGGTCACAACGTTGATGGCCGCGCCGGAATTGCGTCCGTATTCGGCAGAAAAGTTCGAGGTCTTGATGTTGACTTCGCGGATGAAATCAATGCCAACGTTGTTGATTTGCGAACCGTTCGAACCGGAATCCAGATTGAATCCGCCGTCCACTGACAAGGAATTGGCGTTGCCACGGCTGCCGTTGATCGGTTGCGTGACGCTGAGAGAAGTCATCAAACCAAGCTGATCGTCGTTCAGCAACGGCGCGCCAGGAATCAGACTGGTCAATTGCAAATAATTGCGCCCATTCAGCGCCAGGTCTTGCACCTGATTTTCGTCAATCACGCGGGCGATTTCGCCCGAAACCGAGTTGACGGTTTCGCCAGCCGCTGCCACGACTTCGACGCTTTCCGTCACAGCGCCGGTTTCCAGCGCAAAATCCACGGTCAAACGGCCGTCGGCCACCAGGTTGTAACCTGTTTTCCGAGCCTGTTTGAATCCTTGATGTTCGATGGAGACGGTGTAATTGCCGACCGGCAAATTCGTCGCGACGTAAAACCCGTTTGTATCGGTCATCGCGGTACGAACCTGCTGCGTAGCATCGTTGGTGATTTTGACCGCTACACCGGGTACGGCAGCGCCGTTGGCGTCTGTGACCGTACCGGAAATGCGGCCGGTGATGGTTTGAGCAAGCACAACGCTGCTGACGCCTAAGCACAGCAACAGTGCGAGCATGGATAAAGTTCTGCGGTACATTGCAAACCTCCAAATGGATTTCATCAATAACCGGACCGGACGGCCCGGTTGCCCATCAGTTGAAATGTACCCGGCAAAGCAAGCTGAATATCGCCTCTTATGGTCGAGACGTATTCTCAATAAATAAATCGGTTTTTGGTAATCAGGTAGTTGCCAGCGCAGCTCTGGCGGCGCGTCGCTGTTGCAAAACTTTGGCGGCCTGGGTGGTCAATTCCACGCGATGTGCGGCGGCCAGCGCAGCAATCCACGGCACAGCCTGCCAGCCCAGATCGAACAAAATCGGATACAGCTTGTTGGCCGGACGGCCATCGAGCAAGCCGACACGGTATTCCGCTTGAATCAACACCAACCCGCCGCGCAGCAGTGCGTAAAGCGTCAAGAAATGCAGCGCCACGGCCAATTTGCCGCCGCCCATTTGTGTCGTCTGTCGGTGCAAAACAAATCCGGCCACGGCACACAACGACAACAAAACCAACCCGGTAAGCTGCAAATAGCGGCTGACGGCATAGGGCGAACGTGCTTCGCTCAGTCCCTCGCGGTAAACCATCAACAACACCATCAGCGCCAGAATGCCCGCGATCACCAGATAATTGCGCCTTTCGATGGTGAATCCCAACCCGCTATGCTGATACGCCCACCACATCGTCAGCAATCCCAACAACAAAAATAAATTGGCAGGCACGATAGCCAAATGCTGTAACAGCCCCCACAACGGCGTACGCGTGTAACCCGGCCAAGACAAATTCCACAGCGAGCTTTCGCCAATCATTCGAACGATGGAAATCCCCGCATTCGCAGCCAACGCCAACCAGGCAATGTGCAGCCAGCGCGCCTGACGATATTCCCTGGCGTTTTTCAGGTTCAGCCACAAAGCCAACACATACGCCGAACACACAAAGCCGGTTTTGAGCCCGTTTTCGACAATCCACAACCACGACCCGCTTTTGACGCCGCCGCCGATTTGCCAGGAAATATGCACTGCAAGGCGCAGCCCCAAGCTCAGCGCCAGGCAAAGCCAAATGATTCTGGGAGTGAATCGTGTCGTGGTCATAGAAAGTTTATGGCGAAAGGTTGTCAGGCCGTTTCATCTGCCCGCCCTTAAAACTGGCCGCTTTCCCAGACCAAACGCGCGCCGGTATCACCGCACATCACGGCGGCGATGGATTTCAAGCGCTGCAAAAACTGCGTCCAGTTGTCGGCGGTAACGCCGTCCAAAGAGCGCGCGGGCGAATCCTGTGCGGCAGCGCGCAACGCTTTGACCGCCGTTTGCGAACCGCACATCGGCGTCATCACAGCCGCCAATTCTTCCAACCGCTGGCGGATGGCGTGATGCGGTTCCGGGTGAGCGGCTTCTGCCACACGCAGCTTTTCAAAAACACCGCGCAATCCCGCATGCAGTTGTGAATCCTGCAACGATAGCTGCGTGCGTATCAACGCGCCGCTCGCCCGCAATGCTTCGGTGGTGTGCGCCATCTGATGGTGCAGTTCCCAACAGCTCAGACAGCCGATCAAATGCGCCTCCAAACGGTCTTGCAGATTTTCAGCCGCGCAACCTTCCAAATAATCGTTCCACTCTTTTTCCGTAAATCCATGAATCATCGTTTTCATCCCAGTCATTTCGTCAATCTGTGGGAACGCCCGAACGCCGCGGTAACGCAGCGTTGATAATCGGCGCCAGCTTTCTTTTTGTGTTGAACAACCGCCATTTCACCGTGCCGACCGGGACGCCGAGTGCAAGCGCCAACTCTTCGTAACTTAACTCTTCGATAAAACGCAGAATGATCAGTTCGCGCTCTGCCGGTTCCAGGTAACTAAGCCACACAGCAAAATCCGATTGCCCGGCAAAAACCGTGTGCGCCACCAGCTTGCTCGCCAGTTCATCGCTCAAGGGTTCCATCGCGGCGATGCTTTCACGCGTCTGCCGTCGCCGCCAATGCCGCGCCAACTCATTTTTCGCCACCTGAAATAACCAGCCGTGAAAGAGTTCTTTGTGACGAACTTCGCCGCCCCGCTGATACACAATGACCATCACATTTTGCGCCAGGTCTTCGGCTTCCGCGGCGTCCAAGCCGCGCAGCAGAAAATAACGACGCAACCGCGGATACACCGATTCAAAGAGCACGCAAAAGGCGTCCTCCGTCCTGGTCAGCAGGAAATTTTCGATGGCCTGTCGGTCGTCCACGTGTTTACTTTTCGCGGTTGGAATTCAGAGACTTCGCAGGTAAAGATGCCGCGACCTAGCCAATTTGTTTGCGCAGGGGGAAATTTTCCTGTTTTTCATTTTTCCGAGCGCGATGTTCCCGTCTTTTATTTTCCTGTATTTACCTGGCTGAGGCGCTCTCTGGTTGCCGTCATTTCATTTGTTCTTTGAAAACTTTGAGTTCCTTGGCCTGAGGATGATCTTTGTAAAACGGATCGAGCGGATAGCAACCAGACACCAATCCGTTGCGCGGTCCGGTGGTGCAATCGCTGAACGTGCGACAAATGCGTTTGGTTTGCAGCTTGTGTCCGTTGACCACATCAAACGGCAGATCGTGATAGGACAACACCAACCGACCCAATCCGACAAAATCTACCTGCCCGGTGCGCACGTAAAACTGTCCAACATTTGGCAGCCATTCTTGCAAATAGGTGTATCCCGAACCGACTACGCACATTTGCGGGAAGCGTTTTTTCAACTCCGCCGTGGCTGCGATTTGGCGGGCCACACCGACCAGCGGGTCTTCCGGCGGCAAATATCCATCCGACGGCGGGAACAGCGCCGGACGTTGAATGTGTGGGTTGTAATACGGACTGCCAGCCGACACACATACCAGCTTGATGCCGAGTTCTCCGAGCAGGTCAAAGAACCGGAACGTCTCTGCCAGATTGATCGTCAGCGGATTGTCGGCATCGCCGCCAAAAGCGTGTTCATAGCGGCCTTCGTGCTGTTCGGGGACGCCGCGTTTGTCTTCGCCCATCTTGAAAGGCAAAAAATCAAAGGCACTCAACCGCACACCGATTTTCAAACTTGGCGCGTCGCGGCGAACGCCCGCTACGAGTTCGCGCAAAAACCGCGTGCGGTTTGCAAAACTGCCGCCGTAATTTCCCGGACGTGTGGTGGCGCTTAGAAATTCATGCCCCAAATATCCGTGGCAATGTTTCAAATCTACGAATGCATATCCGGCGGCTTCAGCGCGCACAGCGGCTTTGACGAAATCGCCGATCAAATCATCAATTTCCGTGTCGCTGAAAATCGCCTCGTCGCTGGTGATGTGGAACTTGCGATCCAGAATCGGATGCCGATACAGAATGCGCGGTTCCAGCCGTTTCTTGTCATTCGGACGCGCAAAACGCCCCGAATGCGTAAGCTGCAATCCCACCAACAAATCATCCGTGGCGCCACATTTTTCGCGGTGCGCATCCACAAGAACCCGGCGCAGGTTTTCCAGCGCCGCCGTCGTCGCTTCGTTTGAGATCAACTGGTTCGGATTGGCGCGCCCATCGTGACGAACTGCAACGGCTTCTCCGCCCCAAATCAATTTTGCGCCGCTTTCGCCAAAATGTTTCCAGCGACGAATGGTCAGGTCTGACGGTTTGCCGTCAGGGGTTCCGTCCCAACCTTCCATTGGCAAAATCGAAAAGCGGTTGCCAAGCTGAAAGCCATCCAGGTCGTACGCCTGCGCCAGTGGCGCGTCAGGCCCGCTTTGCAGCTCTCGATCAAATTCCAGCCTGATGCCGAGCTGTTTGAGGTAATTGGCGAAATCGTCCGCCGTTTTGATTGCGGCAACACGGCGATAATTTGGTGTGGTGGTTTCGGTCATGCGTCTCTTTCTATGATCTGTCGTTAGCGGATTCCTTGACGAAGCTCAATCGTGTTGCCATCTGGATCACGAATGAACAATTGCGGATTGCCAGCGCGCCCGCTGCCATAAGTAACTTCGATTCCCAGGGCGCGCAATTGCTCTTCGGTTGCGACCGCATCAGGCACATCCAGCGCGATGTGTCGGTCGTGGCGCGGCGGTTCGGCGTGTCCGGGCATTTCAGCCACGCTCATCAAATGCAATTGCTGGCCATTGCCCAGATCATACCAACGCCCGGCAAAACCAAAATCCGGGCGCGGCAGCGCCTGTAAGCCCAGCACATTTTCGTAAAACGCTGAGGCGCGCTCGACGTCCGTAACCAGAAATCCGGCGTGATGAAAGCCTGCGATCGTGATCGGCATTTCACTCTCCCGTCAAAATTGCGTGTTGTTGGTTTGTTTGCACGAAAGGCCGTGCGCTGCGAGCGAGTGTGTAAGACTAGCTTGGCCGGTGAAAGATGAGCAAGTAAGGCGAGAAATAATCTTTGCGTAAATGACCTGAATTTGCGGCGCGTGTTGTGTTGCGGTGCAGTTTTCGACCGTACCCCCACATTAACCAATCTAATCGTGTGGATTACAACAATGAGTTGGACAGATGGCAGGCCGACCCGGATAATCCACTCGTGCTTTTGCGCTGGTCGAAACAAGACGACGCTAGGATGAGTTGCCGAAGATTGATTTCCTTAGCTGGCGTGCGCAAAAAGTGCAGGAGAAGGAGGGACGTAAGACCAATTCATCAGAGAGAAATTGGCTTACGAAGTGGCCGTCAGAGCCGCGCCGATAGATTTGCTGGGATTCATTTTACTTCGTCCTCCTTAGCGTGTTGAACGCTGGTTTCATCATCTCTCTGCTATGGTCGAAGGGCTGTAACCTCATCGGTTACAGCCCCCTTTTTTTGCGCAAAATCCGTTTAAGATCGATTACTTCCGCAACCAAGGAGATTTGCGCACCAAGCGCGCCTGTGCAATCAGGTTGCGCAATTCCTTTGTGATCGTCTCATTGGCGAACCCAAGCCCGGCCGGCACAAACGCGATCTTGTTGCCAAACACCGTCGCGCGCCGCAACTTCAGAATGATCCGACGCGGATTGCCCCGCCACCATCCGGTGTTCTCTACATTTTCAATCTCGGAAACCGGAATCGTCACTTCCTGCCAAAAATCGTAAATGCGCAACCGGTCGCCTTCCAGACAAACATTCTTCAAACGAAAGGCAAACAGGTTCCAAACGCTGGCCCACAGCGCGACAAAGAGCAACACCGAAACATCGTACTCTTCTCGCCTTATCCAATCCGCCAGCATCAGCAAGGGCACAATGATGCCCAACAGTTTGTAAACGGGAACCATCAACGATGAGAGTCTTTTGTACATACCGCCTCCTTTATGGCTACGGCGGGTTTGTTAGCCACACTAGAATAAGTGCGGTGTCAGTGACTCATTTCCACAAATTGGCGGAGGCGAGCAGGCAAGCAATTTCAGGCCAGCGATCTCTGGCAGGTCAACACTCTCAACACTCAAGAAGCGGTTTTAAGAAGTCTGGGGTTTCGTGACAGGCTCCGTCTGGTTGCGGCGCGTCAAACGCACAATAGGCTGAGCCGCACGTACAACACGCAACGAAGCGACGTCGTGCTGCAGCTCTGGCGCTTCGGCACAACAGGAATTCAGGCATTCCAACAGACGGGCCGCGTGCGCTGACAGTGATTCAGCCAATCGGTAATGCACCCACAACCCATCCTTGCGGTCATTGACCAATCCGGCACGCTTCAAATACGCCAGATGCCGCGAAACCTTGGGCTGATTTGTCCCCAGCACATCGACCAGATGACAGACGCAAACTTCGCCTTCCTGCGCCATCAGGTTCAGCAGACGCAAACGCGTCTGGTCAGCACAGGCTTTGAGCAAACTGGCCATTTGCGGCAGCCATTGTTTCTCTTTCGCCTTATTCGTTTGTTTTTCCGTCTTTTCGCTCATGCCTTGGGATTATAGCCAAAAAAATGCCTGATAGACTATATATGCCTTGACGAATATAGAAACCAAGCGTATGCTCCGCACTGCATACGGACAAGCGTATGCAGTTTATACCTGTGAGCGCGACTCCGGGCAAGACCATTCAACAGTTTGAAAAGAGATTTGAAGGAGGAACGACGATGCAACCGAAGCTACATCTGGCACTGAACGTAAACAATTTGACTGAATCACTGGCATTTTACCGCGCGCTGTGGGGGACAGAACCGGTCAAGTTGCGTACTGGCTACGCAAAATTCGACCTGGCAGAACCGCCCGTCAACCTGACGCTCAATGAACGCCCGGTAAAAGAAGCAGGCGGCATTAACCATCTGGGCATTCAAGTCGGCAGCACCGCAACCGTGTTGGAAATGAAAGAGCGGTTGCAACAGCGCGGCCTGACCATTGCGCTGGAAGAACGCGAAACCAATTGTTGTTACGCCATCCAAGACAAAGTCTGGGTGGTAGACCCGAACGGATACCGCTGGGAAGTGTTTGTCGTGCTGGAAGACCATCTGCCCGAAGTCGCCAACGCGCAAGCGTCGGCTTGTTGCGTCACAGCACAACCGGAAATGGTGCAAATCGGAGTCGGTAAATGAGCGCGGCATCGTTGACCGAAATCAAACGCGCCCAAGCGCAGGATTTGACCTCTGTGTTGCAGTTGCTGCAACGAGTCAATCTGCCCACCGAAGGAGTGGCCGAGCATTTCGGCCACTTTTTTGTCGCGCGTGCGGAAACACAAATCGTGGGCTGTATCGGCGAAGAGCGTTATGGCGAAACGTCGTTGTTGCGTTCGCTGGCGGTCGCGCCGGAATGGCAAGGCAAAGGGCTAGGCCGCGCCTTGACCGAACAGTTGCTGACCGAAGCCAAAGCCGCAGGCGTGCAAAAAATCGTGTTGCTGACCAACACCGCCGCCGAATTCTTTGCGCGAGAATTCGGCTTTGCGCTGGCGGCGCGACAACAGTTCGATGCGGCGTTCAACGCTTCATCTGAATGGTGCCTGCCGCGCTGTTCGTCTGCCGTTTGCCTGTGTTTGCCCATCGCGCAATCGTGAGCGCAGTTCCCTAGCCTGTATTGCGCATGCCCGCGGCAATGCCATTGATTGTCAGCAAAATGGCGTACAGCAGTTTTTCGCGCTCGCCCGGTTCGCGTTCGCGGACTGATTTGCCACTGCTTTCATCGGTGCGTTTGCGCGCCAGCAATTCGATTTGCAGATAGCTCATCGGATCAACGTATGGATTGCGCACCGTGATCGAGCGTTGCAACACCGGTGCGTTGTCCAGCAATCGTTTTTCGCCGGTGATCTGCAACACAACACGGCAGGTGCGTTCGTATTCCTCTTCGAGCAATTTGAAAATGCGCTGGCCGAGTTTGCGATCCGGAGTCCGTTCGGCGTATTGCCGTGCAATCTGAAAATCGGCTTTGGCCAAAGTCATTTCGATATTCGAAACAACGCTGTGAAAGGCAGGCCAGTGTTCATACATTTCGCGCAAGAGTTGCAAATGCTTGCGCGGGCTTTGCGCAATAAATTCTGACAACGACGTGCCCACCGCCAGCCAGCCGGGCAGCAAATGGCGGCTCTGCGTCCAGCCAAAAACCCAGGGAATCGCGCGCAAATCGTCCAGACTGCGCGAACCTTGTTTGCGTTTGGCGGGCCGCGAACCAATGCGCAGGTGTTGTAACTCTTCGACCGGCGTCGCCTGGACGAAATAATCGTAAAAGCCCTCAGTTTCGCGCACAGTGCCGCGATACGCCTGAAACGCCGCAGCCGAAATTTCTTCCATCGCCGCTTTCCACACGGGCAATTGCGCCGCCTGTTGTTCGCGGCGCGGCAAACTGGCGGCAATGACAGCCGCAGTAGTCAGTTCCAAACTGCGCAAGGCAATGTCAGGCAAACTGTATTTTGACGAAACGACTTCGCCCTGTTCGGTAATCTTGATGCGACCGGCGACGGTGTCGGGCGGTTGCGCGAGAATGGCTTCGTGGCTGGGGCCGCCGCCGCGCCCGACCGTGCCGCCGCGCCCGTGAAAGAGTCGCAATTCGACGCCGTGCGCGCGGGCGACTTCCCACAATTTCTCCTGCGCTTTGTAAAGCTCCCAACTCGAGGTCAGGATGCCGCCGTCTTTGCTGCTGTCGGAATATCCGATCATCACTTCCTGCAAATTGTCCTGTTCAGCCAACAAACGACGATAGACCGGATTTTCAAACAGACGCGTCATCACGTCAGGCGCGCGGCGCAAATCATCAATCGTTTCAAACAGCGGCGTCACCGCCAATTGCGTTACGCCCGCCTGTTTGGCCAGCACGAGCACCGCCAGCAGATCGCTGACGTCACGCGTCATGCTGACGATATACGTGCGAATTGCTTCGGCGTTGATTTCTTCGAGTGCGCGGCGCGTCACGCGAAAGACGTTCAATGTTTCGGTCGTGTCGGCGCTGTAATGCGCATCGGTCGCCACCAGCGGACGCGGAGTCGCCAGCTCTTCGGTCAACCAGGCAACGCGTTCGTCTTCGTTCATCTGGCCGTAATCGCGCGACAATCCGAGGTTGCGCGTGATTTCGAGCAACGCTGCCGTGTGACGTTCGCTGTGTTGGCGCAAATCGAGCGTCGCCAGATGCAATCCAAACGTCGCCACCTGACGCATCAACCGGTCAACCGACCGCGCAGCCAGTTCGGCTTTGCCCACGCGCAAACTGTCGCGCACCAACCGCAAGTCTTCCCACAGTTCACGCCCCGTGCGATACACGCGCGCGTGCAGGCTTTCAGATTTGGTGATCGCCGCAAAAATCGGCAACGCTGGTCGGATGGAAATCAGCGCATTGCGCGATTCGATCAACAACGCGTCGGCCAACTCGCTGTTGCGCGCCAACGTGTTTTCCAAGCGCCGATAGATGAACGAGAGTTTTTGGCGGTAAGGTTCTTCGGCATTGCGCCGAAAGACATTGACGGCCGTGTCGGGCATTTCCTTGGCGTCGTGTTCGATAGAAGCTTGCAGCTCTTCTGTTGCCGCCGCAAAGCGCGACGATTCGCTCAACCGGCGCGCCAGATCAGCCACCGTGTCGCGGTATTTGCGCAAAACCAACCGCTGTTGCAATTGCAACGTGCGCCAGGTGACTTCCGGCGTGACAAACGGATTGCCGTCGCGGTCGCCGCCCACCCACGAACCAAAATGCAGCGGCGCAGCGCCATCGCGCAATTTCACGCCCGGCGCATATGTCGCCAACTGCATTTCCAATTCGTCAAACAACGTCGGCACGGCGTCAAACAACGTCGCGTCGAAGTAATACAGCAGGTTGTTTACCTCATCCAGCACCGTCGGTTGCGTGTGTCGCACTTCGTCGGTTTGCCAGATAGATTCGACTTCGGCGGCCAATTGCGCCTGCAACGCTTCACGCCGCCGCGCGGGCAACTGCTCTTCGTCAAAGGCCGAAAGCAAGTCGGCCACGCGCCGTTGTTTATCGAGCAACGTGCGGCGGGCGGCTTCGGTCGGATGCGCCGTCATCACCGGACGAATTTCCAACCGGTCAACCACACGCTGCAACCGTTTGCGCAATTCGGCGTCGCCCAGCGCAGCATTTTCCGCCGTGATCTGTCGCAAGGTATCAGCCAGCGAACCGCGTTGCGGCTGATCGGGCGAATGCAATTCGTAATAGCGTTTGCGCCGAATGCGATGATGCTGTTCGGCGATGTTGACCAGTTGGAAGTAGACCGAAAACGCGCGCAAGACGCCGATGGCGTCAGCCAGGCTCAGCCCGTGCAACAGCCGCTTCAATTCGCGCTCGTCAGCGGCGGAATGTGCCGTGCGCAAGCGTTTGCACAAAGCGCGCACACGCTCTTCTGTCTCGAACAGCTTCTTGCCGCCCAGCCGTTGTAACGTTGCTCCCAGCAAATCGCCCAAACGATGAATGTCTGCACTCAGCGGCGCGTCTTTGGCCGCCGTCGAAAGAGTTGGTTTGTTGTTCATATGTGTTTTCCCGCGCTGGAATGATATGCCAACGGCGGCGCACCGTCATCTGTGATGACGAGTTTACGCGCCAGAAAGGCCATCTTGAGCTAGCCGCTGACGCTACAGTATCATCGCGGCGGTTCAAGGCTTCCCTTCATCATCTCTACACGTTGCCCGCGCGCCAGTGCGGGCCGGGTTTCGCAAGCAGAAAGGCGGGCAAATATGAATGCGGCTCAATATGATCAAACTTCGTTGGCGGCATTGGCTGAAATTGCGCGACGCTTACCCGATTTGGAGCGGCGTATCTTGCAGGCGTTGAAAGACAAAGGGCCGGGCCTGGTGCTGGAAATCGCCGTGCGCGTGCTGAAATTTCCCGAAGACATTCTCGGCCCGTTGCGCGAATTGCAAACCGCCAATTTGATCACCACGCAAACCGTCGCCGGACAATATGGCGGCGAATTGTTTTCGCTGACGATGGCGGGCGAATACGTCGTGCGCTTGCTCAACGACGTGACCTTTCAACAAGTCTTGCCACAGGCCGCTGCCGCACCTGCCGCAGCGCCTGACCCGCGTCGGCAAGAGGCCGAATTGCTCAACAAACTTGGCGATGTCGCCAAAGAGAAAGGAGACCTCGAAAAGGCGCTGGAGTATTACCAGCAAGCGCTGACCATCGCGCGCGAACTGACTGCCGAAGGAGGCGCCAAATGAATGCTTCTGCCTGGTCAGCCTGGCTTCATAATCTCAGCCTGTGGTTGTGCCTGTTGTCGGGTGGCGTCGGTGCGCTGTGGGCTTTGAGCGAAATCATCGGCGAATTTCGCACCGAAACGCCGCGCGCGCTGTGCACCTGGGGCGCGTGGATGCTCATCCTGGTTAACTTTCTGGCTGCCGCCGTCATCTTTTTGCTGGTGATCCAGCTTGCGCCCGATGCCAAAAGCTGGCCGATTGCCTTGCTGGTCGGGCTGTCGTGGCCAACCGTGTTTCGCAATCTCAGCCTGAAATTCATGCAACCGCTCGATGAAGCCAAAGACCGCGAAGCTCCCGCCATTCGTCTGGAACAGATTTACAGCAACATTCAGAAACTGGCGTTGCAACTGATCAACAGCCGCCTGACGCGACAGCGCATGCGATTGCTGGCGCGCGCCACCCGTTTTGAACTCGACGATCTGGAAAAATACGCCCGCCAGATGAGCGCCATTTCGCCGCAACAGATTGACCCGAATTTCATTGACCAGTTGATGAAACGCGACGACATGGACACCGATTACAAAAAAGCCCTGCTGGTCGCCCTGGTCATGAACACCTTTACGCGCGACGCCCTCGACGATTTCCTGCGCGAAAACAAGAACAAGGAATTACGGAGTTAAGCCAGCCAATGAACGAGACAGCCAACGTTCTATTCCTCGTCAGCGACCCGCTCGACGCTTCGATTTCCATTCAACGCGATTTGCTGGCGTTGCAGGATGCCCTGCGTCAACTTGAAGCCGCTGCGACTTTTCACGTCCGCGCCGCCGAAGCCGACAAAGTTCATGAGCATTTATCGCTGGGAAGTTCGCTGCGTTACGACGTGCTGCATTATCTGGGACACGGTTACAAAGCGCCGGACGAAGCCGACGGTGTTTTGATCTTTGAAAAAGACGACGGCACAGCCGATGCGCTGGATCAAATCCGTTTAGGCATAGCTTTGAAAGGCGCGGCTGCCGGGTTCAAGCTGGCGGTGATTTCGGCCTGCCATTCCGCCAGCGTAGCCAATGCGTTGTTTGCTATCGGCATTGAACACGTCATTGCCATTGATGGCGACAAAACCGTTTACGAAGTCGCCGCCGTCGCTTTTTGCCGCCGGTTTTATCAGTCGCTGCTGACCGGCAGAAACCTGCTGGAATCTTTCGCGTCTGGCAAAGAAGCCTTGTTCACAGACAAAACCATGCGCCGACTTGGCAACGCGGCGACCAGCGCCGAAGTGGAAAAATTCAAATTGCTGTCACGGTCGGGATTCAATCCGGCGGAGTTTTTCCTGTCCGTCGGCAGCGGGCAAACTCATCTGGAAGAGTGGCCTGCGCTCACCCATTCGCCGTTCGACCAACAGCCTGGGGAATTTATTGGCCGCAATGCAGACATGCGGGAATTGATTGCCGCGCTTAACCAGAAACGAGCGGCGGTCATCGTCGGAGTCAGCGGCGTAGGCAAAACGGAACTGGCCAAACAAACTGCCAGACGGTTTGTTTCCAGGTTGCGAGTGGACAACCCCGAAGACGTGGCCTTTGCTTCGCTGGTCAACGCCAAATCCGCCGACGAAGCGCGAATCCAGATTGCGCTGGCGTTGGGATTGCCGCCGGACGGCATAACCGACAACGGCGCATTGCAACGTGGCATTCCGCGTCATCGGCTGTTGATTCTGGACGAAGCCGAAAACGTCATCGCCCGCGACGGATTTCAATTTCGCCAATTGCTGGACGCGGTGATTGCGGCTCCAGCCAAACCTTATGTGATTGTCACTTCGCAAACCGATCCCAACACTGCCAAAGCGCCGCCGGTGAAACTGAATCGTCTGTCTGAAGTGGCGGCGTGGCGATTGTTCATGACCAACACCGGTCTGGACGGCGAAGATTTTCGGCGCATCAACCGCGAACATTTGCTGGAAGTTCTGACGCAGGTTGACCGGTTGCCGCGCGCCATCGAATTGGTCGCCCGCGTCTGGCAGCAGGAACGCGGCGGCGATTCCCGCAATCTGGATTTGACTTCGCTGGTGGCCAAACTGCGCGCCGACCGCGATCTGATGATGGCCGACCCCGATTACCCCGACGAAGTCAAAAGCGTCAGCATCGGCGTCAAATATGCTTATGACCGATTGCGTGAACGCAATCCGGCTGCCGCCGCGTTGTGGACGCAACTGGCGCTCTTTCCCGGCGGCGTGTCAAAAGCGGGTTTGCCCCAAATTTTTGGCGCTGAAGCCGCCGCGTTGGCCAACGAAATCGAAAAACAATCGCTGGTCGAATCCGCCTTTGCTCATTTTCCTGCACCATTTGGCAATCTGTTGGAATTGCCCACGCCGTTTCGGTTCTTTGCGCTGCGGCAGTTGGGTGATGAAACGGCGGCGCGGCAAACCATCGGCGATGCGGTGTTGCAGTATTACTGGGACAGCCGCTGGGTAGACCGACTTGATGAAGAGCTTTGTCTAGGCTCGACCGGGATAGCCTCTCGTTTCAAAGCCGAGTTGCCAAGCATAGAAGCTTGGCTCGACTGGGCCTACGACAATGAGCCTACACACTCAGACCTTTCCCGTGCGTCTCGTCTTACGGCCTTGCTCAGAAACATTTATGAACTGACAACCGCCTTACGTGGACTGAATGCTCGATGTGAAAGAGCATTCGCTTGCGCCTTACGCTGCCAAGACAAGAAAGGGGAGGCGGATATCCTCGTTATGCTGGGTGAATTAAAACTACGCGCAGATGATTTGGAAGGAGCCCACAATGATTACGAAAGGGCTTTGCCGATCTATAGAAAGATTGTTGATTGCCAAGGTGAAGCCCAAGCACTTAAAGCCTTAGGGGATTTAGGAATGCGTCTAGGCGATTTCCCCAAAGCACAAGTTTTTTATGAGCAAGCTTTGCTGACATATCAAAAATCCAAATCGAATCTAGGCAAGGCGAACGTTTTTCAAGGTTTGGGTTATGCAAAACTGGGGCAGGGCAATTGTAATGAGGCGCGAGCCAATTTCGACCAAGCGCTGCCGCTTTATCGAATGCTTCGAAATCACATGGGTGAAGCAACAGTCCTGTCTGGGTTAGGTCAAATAGCCCAACTAGAAGGAGATGAAACTTTCGGAAATTGTCTGCTTGAGCAAGCAATTGATATTTTGCACGAATCTGACATTCACTCTTATAACATCGCGGTTCAAATCGAAAACTACGGACGAGGTTTGCGAATGAACGGACAAGGTAAGAAAGCCGCACCATATTTTCTCCGAGCGGCTGAATGGTACGACAAGATAGGATGGGCTGATTTGGCTGAAAAGTGTCGTCAAGCAGCTTCACGAGAGGAAAACAATTGAGATCAATGAAACCACGACTGGTAACGTTTTTTACTGGCGGCACGATTTCGATGCGGATTGATCCGGCGACGGGCGGCGCGATTCCGATGCTTTCGGGCGAAGAAATCATCGCGCAGGTTCCGGGGTTGAATGATCTGGCGGACTTTGAGCTGATCAACTTTGACCGATTGCCGGGACCACACTGGACTCCGCAACGGATGCTGGAACTGGCCGACGTCGTGCGCGAAAAGCTTGCGGATGAAACGATTGTCGGCGCAGTCGTCACGCACGGCACCGACACGCTGGAAGAAACGGCCTACTTTCTCGATCTGGTTTTGGATTCTGACAAACCGGTCGTTTTCATCGGCGCGATGCGCAACAGTTCGGAACTGAGTTGGGACGGGCCGGAAAATCTGGCGGCGGCGGTGCGTGTGGCGATTGATCCTGCGGCGCGCGGACTTGGCGTGGTGGTGGCGATGAATTCGCAGATCATCTCTGCCGCCGAAGTCACCAAAACGCACACCGAATCTACAGACACGTTTCAGAGCCGCGATTTCGGCGCAATGGGTTACGTGGACAAAGACCGCGTCATCGTCATGCGGCGTCCGTTTGAAAGAGAACACATCGCCACCGACCGGGTCGAACCGCGCGTGGACATCATCAAAATGTTTGTCGGCGCTGATGGCCGGTTTATTGATTTCGCCGTGCGCGAAGGCGCGCGCGCGCTCGTGGTGGAAGGTTTAGGGCGCGGCAATGTGACGATTCCGGCAATGGCGGCGGTGCAACGGGCGATTGCCGCCGGGTTGCCGGTGGTCATCACGTCACGCTGTCCGCGCGGGCGCGTGCTGGACACTTACGCTTACGAAGGCGCGGGCAAACCGCTGCGCCGCGCGGGCGCGATTCTGGGCGGAATGTTGCCCAGCCACAAAGCGCGCATCAAACTGATGCTGGCGCTGGGCGCGGGCTGGTCGGTGGAACAAATCCGCGCGTCATTCGAAGCCTGACACCAGCGAAGCCTGACGCCGACCGCCAAACGCACAAAGAGCACGACCGGAAACGGGCTGTCCGCTTCCGGTCGTGCTCTTTTGTTCTTTGCGCGGAACCGCGGTTCAGTTCTGCCAATTGCCCAGTTTGGGAGCGGCGATTTCGGTCGTCGCGGCGGCAGGCGTCACCATACGTTCGCGGAAGAAACGCGGCGAAATCGCGGCGTAAATCCGTCCGGCGATTTCAGCGGCGCGTTTGCCCGCTTCGGTCGAACCGGTGGTGATCACGGTCACAACCACGCGCGGATTGTCTGCGCTGGAAAACGACGTGAACAAACCCAGTTTGTCACGATTGCCCGTGCAAGTGCCGGTTTTGCCCGCCACCTGTCCCAGCGGATTGAACGACAATCTGCCGGTGCCGTAATTGACCGCGCCGATCATGCCCGACAACAACCGCATGCGATCTTCGGGCGTCATTTCGATCTGGCGTTTCAATTCGGGGCGGAAGCTTTCGGCGTCTTCGACCGTGCGCGGCACGCGCGGCGTATACAGATTGCCGCCATTGGCAATCGCGCCGGTAAACGCCGCCAACTGCATCGCCGTCACGCCAAATCCGTCGCCGTGGCTGGCATACAAATTGGTTTCGTCTTCGGGCAAAAAGCCGTCGCTTTCGCCGGGATAATTCACGCCGGTTTTAGCGCCAAATCCGAAGTTGCTGGAATATTTGATGATGCGGTCATAGCCCAACAATCGGCCCAGCACCTGAAACACCGGATTGTTTGAACGCGCCAGCGCATCGGTCAGATTCATGCTGGCGGTGCGGCCAAATTGCACATCTTCATTCGGATCAAAGACGTTTTCGTGCAAGGCCGCAAGCCCCACAATCAGTTTCGTGGTTGAACAGGGTTTGACCGGCGACCCCAACGCCATTTGTTGATTGACGATGGTGAAAATGCGCCCGTTGTTCGGGTCCATCACGACGACCGTGCCTGAACGCCCGTGCAAAGCGTTGACGGCGGCCTGACGGATTTCGAGGTCTTCGCCTGTGACGTCGTCTTTTTCGATGTTTGAGGCGGCGCTGTTGCGCAGGGCTTCATCGCGCGCGCGCAACGCACGCAAGCGGGCCAGCGCCAAGGCACGCGCACGACGGCTGCGCGATGAGCGAGAGCGGGAAAGTTTTTGCCGTTCAGCGCGGGTCAATTTGCCGCGTTTGCTCAGCAACGATTGGACTTCACGATCATTGGACGCAGCAGCACGGCGGCGGCGGTTGGAACGTGCCACCACATTCCGGCGAGAACTCTTGGAACGGCTGGACGCCGTTCGTCTGGATTTACCAGAACCAGCTTTTGCAGAGGCCGCTTTGGTTTTGCCAGAAGCCTTTTTGCCGGATGAGCGGCGTTGTTTGGCTTCGGCAGAGGTGTTCAAAGATACTCCCACGAAAATAGTGAGGAGGATTAGCAGCAACAGCGTCTTGGGGACGCAAATACTCTTCCTCATTTTCAATCCCTTTCTCGACCTAATTGTGACAACGATTACGGCTCCACAGGTCGTTAGGGGCGGCCAGCGTTACGGCGCTAGCGCCTGACAAAATCCTTCAGCAATCTGTTCGCAAGCTGAGCCAGAGGTTGAAACGGCTTGCCAAAAAGCAGAGCCGGGGGTTGGCGCACGGCGGAGTCTAGCAAATCCCCCTCTGAGCCACAACTATTAGTTAGCCCCGCCCGGCGTTCGCCTGCCATCGGTTCCGGCCAGCCCCCAGTCAATTCAATGGCTTACCTGACTTCAGCTTATGGTATGCTAGGCCTGAATCACTGCGGGGAGGCAGACATCCAACGCAACAATTTGAATCTGAAGGACATCCCCCGGCTTAAGCCAGGGCCCGAAAAGGTGTATTTTTCTACGTAAACTGGCTCCGACCGTTTTCTGTTGGGTAAACAGCCTCCTCGCAACCATCCCCAAACGCTGGGGAGAAACGACATAACCCATGCACGAACTGTTGCCCTGGTGGAACTGGGTTTGGCAAGGCGTCGAACTCAGACACATTGCGGACATCCTGATCATCGCCTTCCTGATCTATGAATTGCTCAGGTTGGTGAGAGGGACTCGTGCGGTGCAAATGGTGGTCGGATTTGCCCTGGTGGCGGTGTTGTATGAGATCGCCAGTTGGCTGGGTCTGACAACCGTGCAGTGGATCTTGCGCGGCGCTGCCGTCTATGTCGGGTTTGCGGTGATTGTGCTCTTTCAACACGAAATTCGCGCCGCCTTGATGCGCTTGGGCAATAACATCCGATTGCCGCTGGCCCAGAAAAAACGCCGCGACGCCAATCCGTTTGGCCAAAACTGGTACGACGAAGTCGTGCTGGCGGCCACGACGCTCGCTTCAGAAAAGCTGGGCGCGTTGATGATTTTTGAGCGCGATGTCGGTCTGAAAACCTATATCGAAAGCGGCATCCGGTTGGATGCCCGCATCAGTTACGATTTGCTGGTCACCATTTTCAACAAATACACGACCTTGCACGACGGCGCGGTCATCATCAGCAACGGGCGCGTCGCTGCCGCGTGTTGTTTTTTGCCGCTGACGCAAAATCCGCTGATTTCGCGTGAACTGGGTACGCGCCACCGCTCTGCCATTGGCGTGACCGAAGACAGCGACGCATTTGCCGTCATCGTGTCAGAAGAAACCGGCGTGATTTCGTTTGCCGTGGATGGCCGGTTGAAACGCAACCTGGACGGCCCACGATTGCGCCGACTGATTCAGCAAGCGATGGAACCCTGGCGCAGCGAAGCGGAATCTGACGCCCTGGAAGCTGAAGAACGCGAACGCGAACGCGAAATTGATGAAGTCGTCACCACCCGCAAACGCGATGGACGCGACATCTTGCCTTCAACGCAAGGTGAAGAGGCATAGGAGAAAACACCGCCATGAAATCATCCATGCTTCGCCCAGAGCGGTTATGGCTGCGGTTGCGCCACCTTCATATTGAGAACAAAGGGCTGAAATTGTTGGCTCTGGGATTGGCGCTGTTGCTCTTTGCCATTTCGCGACAGCCGATCAGCGACGTGCGGCTATCTGGCGTGCAGGTCGAATTCACGGGGCTCAGCCCGGGCGTGGAAATCATGGGCGAACACGAACAAAAGGTGAGTTTGCGTTTGCGCGGACCACGCGATGTCGTGCGCAGCCTGATGCCCAATCAACTCACGGTCACGGCGGATTTGAGCAACAAACAACCGGGTGAACGCGTCGTGCAATTGCGTCCGTCAGATGTCACGCACCCGGACGGCATTCGCGTCTTGCAAATCGAACCCGCCAGCATACGCTTGCAACTGGAACCCAAGGTGCGCAAACGCATTCGCGTCGAAGCCCAATTTGACGGCCAGCCTTCTGCGGGTCAGGAATTGTATGGAGTCAACGTTCAACCGGCTGAGGTTGAAGTCGAAGGCCCGCAATCGCAACTCGAACGAGTGACGCGCCTGGTGACCGAAACCGTCAGTTTGCAAGGTCACACCAGCAATTTTCGCACGGAAGTCGAAGTCGAAACGCCGCATCCTTCCATGCGCGTGCTCACGCCCAGCCCCATCAAAGTTACAATTGAAATTGGCGAACGGCGCATTTCGCGTTATTTTGCCAATTTGCCGATTGTGTGGCTCGACCCTTTGCCCAACGGACGGTTGCTGACCAAAACAGCCACCGTCGAATTGTATGGGCCGCATTCCCTGCTGGAAGCGCTCAAACCAGAGACGCTCCGCGTGGAATGCCAAACGGCGGAATTGTCCGAAACGGACGAGGCGCTTCCTTTACATGTTGTGTTGCCAGCCAGCCCCAGCCAACACGTCGAAATCAAACAGGTGATCCCCACCACCGCAAAAATCAAACGGTAAGAGAAAGGTGTAAGTTTTATGGGTGAATTTTTCGGCACGGACGGGTTGCGTGGCGTGGCCGGCGCTTATCCGCTGGATGCGCCGACCATCGAGCGCATCGGCTATGCGTTGGCACGGGAACTGACTGCGCGGTTGGGCCGTGCACCGCGCATCGTAATCGGTCGCGATACGCGCGAATCCGGCGTGTGGATCGAATCTGCCATCGCACGCGGCATCGTCACCGCCAACGGCACGGTGCAATCAGCCGGGGTGATCACCACGCCCGGCGTGGCGTATCTGACGCGTGCGGAAAACGCCGACGCAGGCGTGGTGATTTCTGCTTCGCACAATCCCTATCAAGACAACGGCATCAAGGTGTTTGCCCCCTCCGGCCAAAAACTGGATGACGCCGCCGAACTCGCCATCGAACGCGATTTGAAAGACGGCGCACACGACGCGTTGCCGATGAAGGACGTCGCGATTTCTGCCGACAGCGCATTGCAAGAAAAATACCTGGCGTTTTTGCGCGACGAAATCGGCCAAGGTCTCAATTTGCAAGGTTTGCGCCTGGTTGTGGATTGCGCCAACGGCGCGTCATCGGCGCTGGCGCCGCAACTGTTTGCCGCGCTCGGCGCAGAACTGACCGTCATCAACGCCGACCCGAACGGACGCAATATCAATCTGAATTGCGGTTCGTTGCACCCGGAAACATTGCAAGCCGAAGTGCGCGCCAAAGATGCGCATCTGGGCGTCGCGTTTGACGGCGATGCCGATCGTCTGGTGTTGGTGGATGAACGCGGCGAACTCGTGGATGGTGATCAGGTGTTGTTCATTATGGCGGATTATTTTGCGCCGCGCGGATTGTTGCGCGAACAACGCGTCGTCGCCACCGTGATGAGCAATTTGGGGCTGGAACTGGCGTTGCGCGAACGCGGCATCGAACTGGTGCGCACATCCGTCGGCGACAAAAACGTGCTGGACGAATTGCTCAAAAATGGTGGCAGCCTCGGCGGCGAACAATCCGGCCACATCATCTTTCCCGAAATCAGTCTGGCCGGAGACGGTCTGATCAGCGCGCTTGAAGTGTTGCGCGTGGTGGCGGAATCGGGCCGCAGCCTGAGCGAGCTGGCCAGCGGATTCACGCGCTGTCCGCAAATCACCATCAACGTCAAAGTCGCCCGCAAACCACCGCTGGAAAGCGTGCCCGAAATCAAACAGGCAATGGATGCGCTGGTGCAGCAACTGAATGGCAAAGGACGGTTGCTGGTGCGCTTTTCCGGCACTGAAAACCTGGCGCGTGTGATGGTCGAAGGGCAGGAAGAATCCGCCGTCCGTCATCAGGCGGAACAGATAGCGCAATTGATCAAAGAACTGCTCAGTTAACCCGGCGCGTACAAAATAAAGCGGCAGACACAAACCGGTTTCGATCTTGTGTCTGCCGCTCTTTATTTTCCGTCTGCCGGTAATGACCGCTACGCTGGCAACAAACCTTTGATTTCGCGCACGACGCGTTCGACGTCCTGCTGATCCGCCAAGGCGATCATAAAGAACTTGTAGCCTTCGCTGATGCATACCACGCCGTTGGCAAAAAACCAGATGCCGTTGAGCAACGGGTTACCGCCCAAAATCAAACTCAAGGGCAATCCCGTTACGGTCGCGCCAGAAAACGCCGCGCCAATCATGGTTGCCCCAGCCGCAACGCTGAAGGCTCCGAGCAACGGCGCGCCCACGTATTTTGTCAGGTTGCGCTGAAACTCCAGCTTGCCGCGCTCGGCTTCATCAAGTTTCCCTTGCGCCAATAACACTTCTTGTTCTTTCAGGTAGTTGTTGTATTTTTCAGTCAGCTTTCGCATACCGACAATCGGCAGCGCACTATGAAAGAACCAGTTTCCGCCCGCGCCCGCGCCCAGAATCGTCAATCCCAAATCCTGCAAACGAACGCCCGCGACTAATGACAGCGACACAATCGCCGTTTTGCCCGGATTCTCTTTCACCCAGGCGCGCGCTTTGTCATATCCGCTCAAGGTCGCGTCCACAATCCGCGCGCCGCTTGCGCCGGTGTTATAGGCTTGCTCGGCGCGGCGGTAATATCCTTGCGCGCTGCCAAAAATTTCGCGCGCTTTCTCTTCCGCGGTTTGCGAAAACTCTGCCGCGTTGGCTTGTGCGGTTTGCGCGCCCTGGCGAATGGTGTCTTCCGCTTTGGCGGCGGTGTCGCGCAAATTGTCCGTGACGCTATATTCCTGATCGAACTTGTCGAATTGTTCGCGCGCCGTCGTGGCAGCCTGGTTCAAGGTTTCGCCCGCTTTGCCAACGACGTCGTTGGCGACTTGCGACGCAGTGCTGACGCCCTGCTCCAGCTTGTCTTTCAAGCCGAATTTCTCGTCCAGTTCCTGGGCTTTACGCCGCGCGGCGTCCCGCAATTGATCAAAAATGTTGTTGCTCATTGGTAATCCTCCGCAAAACTGCTGTGCCGATCATAGCGTACGTCTGCAACGCAGCTAAAGTTCGCCTTTCCCCATCCGAGAAGATTGCGGCCAGACAATGCGCCCTCTATCATGCCTTCGTTGTTGTTACGGGCACAGACGTGCTCGCGTCCACTTCCACCGCTTTTTAACCACTGGCAAATCCGATGACCTTGCTCATTCGCTCTGCACTCGCGTCATTGTTGCTGTTTACGCTTATGCCATTGTTGCAAGATGCTTCCCCGCGCCTGCGCGTGCGCGAACTCGGCGTTGAAGTCGGCATCCTGCCGCCCGGAAAATTCAATGCCATTACCGATGTCGCAGGCGTGCGCGTCGGTCACACGACTGTGATCAAAGGCGACGATGTGCGTACAGGCGTCACCGCTATTTTGCCGCACGGCGGAAACCTCTTTCAGGAAAAAGTCCCGGCGGCAATTTTTGTCGGCAACGGATTCGGCAAATTGATCGGCTCGACACAGGTCAATGAGTTGGGCGAAATTGAAACGCCGATTTTGCTGACCAATACGCTGAACGTACCGAAAGTGGCCGATGCCTTGCTCGATTGGATGCTGGCCTTGCCCGGCAACGAACAGGTCCGTTCGATCAACGCCATTGTCGCGGAAACCAACGACGGCGGATTGAACGACATTCGCGGGCGGCATGTCGGACGCGAAGAAGTGTTTGCGGCGTTGCGTTCGGCGAAAGACGGCCCGGTTGAAGAAGGCTCAGTCGGCGCGGGCACCGGCACGGTCGCATTTGGTTGGAAAGGCGGCATTGGCACTTCGTCGCGCGTGCTGCCGCAAAACCTGGGCGGTTGGACGGTTGGCGTACTGGTGCAATCAAATTATGGCGGCGTTTTGAGCATCAACGGCGCGCCGGTAGGACGTGAATTGGGCAAATACTACCTGAAAGAACAACTGACGCCGCGTCGCATCAGCCAAACGACGTCACCGGGCACCACGGACGAAGACCGCGCGGATGGTTCGATCATTATGGTGGTGGCAACCGATGCTCCCGCCGACGCACGCAACCTGAAACGCCTGGCCAGCCGCGCCATGCTCGGGTTGGCGCGTACCGGATCGCCTGCCACCAATGGCAGCGGCGACTATGTCATTGCGTTCAGCACGGCCACACAAAACCGCGTGCGCGCCAGCGAAAGCTTGCGCCAGACACAAACGCTCGGCAATGAAGCGATGTCACCGCTGTTCCAAGCTGTCGTGGAAGCAACCGAAGAAGCGATTTATAACTCGTTGTGCAAGGCAACAACCATGACCGGACGCGCGGGCTTGCGCATCGAAGCCTTGCCCCTGGATCAAACAAAAGAAGTGTTGCGAAAATACGGCGCTGCCAAATGACAAGGGAGCGCCAAACGAAGGATTGTTGGCTGTTAGAACCAATTAGAAAGTGGAAGATTGGGGACAGAAGACAGAAAGTTGTAACAGCAAAACCTTCTATCCCCAATCTCCGCCACACGGTTCATCCGGCGTAAATCAGATCACACAGGAAGGATAGCGGCACAGGGTTTGGCCTATGCGCACAGAGGAAACAGACAAACATCTGTTCCGCCAATGTCTGATTTAGGCAAAGCTCTTGATGCCAGCGGCTTCGTCGTCATGCAGATCAAACACCGTGGCCAATTTGGTAATGGTCAGCAGGTCTTGAATGCGTTTGGTTGCGTTGAGAAGCTTCAAATCGCCGCCCGCGCGTTTGACGGTGGTGTAGCTGCGGACGACTTCGCCCAACCCACCGCTATCCATGTAGGGCACGTTGGCGAGATTGAGCAAAATCTTTGCCTCTTTGCGTTCGAGCAGTTCATCAATCTTGCGCTTCAACTGGACGTCGCCCTCGCCGAGAAGGATTTTGCCCTCTACGTCGAGAATGGTCACGTCGCCGCTTTTGCGCTCTGTAATCGTCATACCGGGCCTCCAGGAAAATATTGGGTTGTTGTGAATTTTAGAAGGTGTAGAAATGCAGCGCAAAACTAGCACAGGCGCGCAATGATGGCAAGCCAGCCTTCGATTAAAGCATTTCCCAGACCGTCTGGCTTGGGCAAAAGCTGCACGGTCTGATATAACCCTTTTCTACCTATGATTTTGCGTGAAAAAATCCTCGCTCAACTTGAGCAAAAATACGAGCAGTTCCTCGACTTTGACCGGGACTTCGAGGACGAAGCTGTGCGCTATTCCGCCCGACTCAAAGACCTGGCGCAATGGTCATCAGCCGAACTCACAGACAAGTTGCAAGACATTGCCACGCCTGGCGCACTGCCGACCGCGGAATTTGACGCCGCGCCGGGGCTGCAAGTTCCCTTTCCGCATCAATGGAATAACCACCAAGAAGCCCGCGCCTGGGCCTGTGAGGTCTTGTTGAATCACCCCACCGTCGCGGTAGACGGCAGCCAGATCAAGCCAGACCAGGATTACAGCCTGCCGATTGCCGCCGTTCAGGTTGCCTGGTTTCTCAACCACCACACGCGCGACGGACGGTACGTCAAAGACACTGTCGTGCAAGTGCTTTCGCCCAAAGATTTACTGGTCGAGCTCAACGGCGAAAAAGTCGTCTCAGAGCAAACGGTCAACGCCTGCCGGTTTGAACTGGAAGTCGCCACGCTGTGTGCGCGCATAGAAGAACTCGCGGCACAGCGTTCGGCCACATCGCCCTTGCCGGTTGCCCTTTTTGACAGTTCGCTGGTCATTTCGTTTGCGGATCGCTTACAAGAAGAAATGCGGGATAAGCACGTCAAGGCAATGTTGCGGTTGCTTCGCTGTTCGCGTGACGCCGCCGTTCCGGTCGTTGGTTATGTAGATGCCAGCCGCGCACGCGATCTGGTACATATGCTCAAACACTGCTTTGACCTGAACGACGCCGAGAAGTTACAGGATGCGCAGTTGATCAACGCGTTGTTGCCCTGGGGTGGACGCACGCCGATGTTTGTGTGTGCACGCGGCGGCGCAGACCAGAACAAACCCGGCGTGCTTGAAAGCTTCGGCTCGGAATTCAAACGCGGCATTGGGTTTGTTTACCTGAAAGCCAGCGCGACCGCGCCGCCCGCGCGGCTGGAAATCCCCTTGTGGGTATATGAACAAGGGTTGCTGGATTCCGTGCTCGATATCGTGCGTGCCGAAATCATCGTCGGCAACGGTTACCCTTACATCATCGAGGCAGCCGATGCCGCCGCCGTCATCACGGCGCGCGACCGCGAAGCGTTTTACGCGCTGTTTCAGCGTTTTGCCCAAGACCGAAAAATGGATTTACGCCTTTCCCAAAAAGCCGCGAGCAAAGCTCGCCGCCGTTAAGTTTGCACACTATCAATCCCCGAGGACCATTCTCATGCAGTTTGCCCGTCATCTGTTTCCCCTGTTCTGCTTGTCGTTGTTGCTGCTGTTGCCCTTGAACGCCAATGCGCAAACCGATCGCCTGCCGCGCATCTTTGACGCGCAATCCGTGCGCCGCGCGCTGGATTACCTGAAAACCAGCGAACCCGACACCATCAACGAACAGATCAAGGTTTGCGAAATCCCCGCGCCGACCTTTCACGAAAGCAACCGCGGAGAGTATTTCAAGCAGCGGTTCAGCGAACTGGGATTGAAAAATGTGCGCATTGACAGCATCGGCAACGTCATCGGCGAACGCCCCGGCAAAGGAACCGGCGCGATGCTGGTGCTCGCGGCGCATTTGGACACCGTCTTTCCGCCAGAAACCGATGTGCGCGTCAAACGCAGCGGGACGGTTCTGGCTGGCCCCGGTATCGGCGACGATTGCCGTGGGCTGGCTGTGATGCTGGCGCTGGTTCGCGCTCTAAATGACGCCAAAATCGAAACCGACGGCGCCATCGTGTTTGTCGCCAATGTCGGCGAAGAAGGCCTGGGCGATTTGCGCGGCGTGCGCCATCTGTTCAACGGCGAATTCAAGGGCAAAGCGACGCACTTCATTTCGATAGACGGCACCGGGCTGGGCATCACCAATCGCGCCGTCGGCGTCGTGCGTTATCGCGTGACATATCGCGGCCCCGGCGGACACAGTTACGGATCGTTCGGCCTGCCCAGTCCGATTCACGCGCTGGGGCGCGCCATCGAAAAGATTTCGCGTTTTGAGGTGCCCAAACAGCCCAAGACCACATTTAACGTCGGCAAAATCGAAGGCGGAACGTCGGTCAACTCCGTTGCGCATACGTCGTGGATGGAAGTGGATTTGCGTTCGGAGAGCAAAGACGAATTGGCCAAGCTTGACGCGGCACTGAAACAAGTCGTGCAAGCGGCACTCGAAGAAGAAAACGAGACCTGGGCGAAATTTGGCCGCAGTCAGGCCAAACTGACCGTCGAACTGAAACAGGTCAGCGAACGTCCTGCCGGTTACACCGCACCCGAAACGCCGATTGTGCAGATTGCGCTGGCAGCGGACAAACATCTGCAAATCCAGTCGCGCCTCAGCGGAGGCAGCACCGATGCCAACATCCCGATCAGTTTGGGGTTGCCCGCCATCACGATTGACGGCGGCGGCACAGGGCGCGGAGCGCATTCGCTGGACGAAAGTTTCGACACGACCAACAGTCATCTGGGCACGCAGCGCGCGTTGTTGATCGTATTGGGCATTGTGGGGGTGAGGTAAATGCGCGCGTTGTTACAGCGAGTCACCAAAAGCAAAGTCACGGTCGGCGACCGCCTCACAGGTGAAATCGGCGCAGGACTGGTCATTCTGCTCGGTGTCGGAGCGCAGGACACAGACGCCGAACTGGAATTGCTGGTCAACAAGATCGCCAACCTGCGCATCTTCACCGACGCCGAAGGCAAGTTCAATTTGTCGGCGTTGGAGGTAAACGCCGAGTTGCTCGTCGTTTCGCAATTCACGCTCTATGCCGATTGCCGCAAAGGAAGGCGCCCCAGCTTCACCGACGCCGGGCGGCCGGAAATGGCTGCGCCGATGTGTGACAGGTTTGTTGCCCGTTTGCGTGAGCTGGGCTTCAAGGTCGAAACCGGCGAGTTTCAGGCGGATATGCTGGTCGAAATTCACAACACAGGACCGGTGACCATCTGGCTGGATACGGCAGATTTGCCGCGTGGAAAATGAAACCGCGTGTTGCGCCCCAGGTTTTTCAGCCGGGCAACAACACGCGGTCTTGAGTTTTGGTTTGCCGCAGAAGCGCCTGTGGCAAACCTTTTCGTTTCCTGCTGGCCAATCCAGCCAAAGGCTATTCAAGCTCTCCGGTCGGCGCAGCCATTTCAACCGCTTGATAGTCTCCGGCAGCCTCAGCGCCCGACGCGTGAATGCGAAACGTGGGTTGGACTTTCAAATCCGCCCGCAACGAGTGATAGACGCTGCAATATTTGCCAATGGAAAGACTGATGGCGCGCGCGACTTTTTCGGGTTTCAGGCCGTCGCCCCACACATCGAATTGCAGCTGCACTTCGGTGAAATAGCGCGGCTCTGGCGTGTGCCGGTTGCCCGCCAGACTGACTTCCAGGCGCGCCGCTGGCGTGCGCTGTTTTTCTAAAATCACCACCACATCCACGGCAGAACACGCGCCCAAAGCTTCCAGCAAAATTTCCACGGGCGTCGCCGCCGACTGTTTGTCGCCGTCAAACAGCGTTTCCGCGCCGTTGGCGTTTGTCCCTTTGAAGCGCAAACCGCCTTCCCAGTTCACCTTTACAGCTACGTCACTCATTCGCATTGTCTCCTGTTGGCAAAATCAATTTTCACTTCTGCGTTGCGTTTGCGCCGCGGGTAACGCTTTGCGCGGCAGTTTTTCGGCGCGCATCGCCGCGTGGTAGGCAAACACCGCCACGACCGTCGCCATTTGTACCATATCGTCGCGCTGGACGTGGTCAACGGTGTCCATGTTGGAATGATGCGTGCGCGAATTGTATTCCAACCGCTCTTGCATAAATTGGAAGGCGGGCAGGCCGACGGCATCAAACGACACGTGATCAGTGCTGGCCACGGAACGCGGGCTGATGATCGAAACGCCCAGATCGCGCAACGGTTCAGCCCATTGCTCAAAGATTTTCATCACCGCCAGATTGCCTTGTGACCACACGCCGCGAATGCGCCCCGTACCGTTATCAATGTTGAAACACACCGACAGTTTTTCGTGCTCAGGTTTCAATTGCATCGTCGCGGGATCGGCAAAATGCGCTCTGGCATACGCGCGCGAACCGAGCAACCCCTGCTCTTCGCCGCCCCACAATCCGACGCGAATCGTGCGGCGCGGTTTCACGCCGACGGCTTTCAAAATGCGCACGGCTTCCATCATCGCGGCGCTGCCCGTGGCATTGTCGGTCGCGCCGGTTCCCGAATGGTGCGAATCAAAATGCGCGCCCAACAAAACAACTTCGTCGGCCAAATCCGTGCCCGGCAATTCGGCGATGATGTTGAATCCGTTTTGCGCGGCTTCGTCATGAAATTGCGCCTGGATGTTCAATTCGACTTTGACCGGCACGCCTTTTTCGAGAATGCGCAGCATGCGGTTGTAATGTTCGACCGCCAGCACGACTTGCGGCGGAACCTTGCCCGCGTTTTGATCGCGCGGCCCGCCGCCTTGCACAAAGATCGTGCCGCCATCGGTGATCTGCGTTTCCCAGGACAAACCGCTGCCGCCCGTCGCCATATCGCTATCGCTGCCCCGTTCAAAGATCGCGGCGACGCCTTCCGCCAGCAAAAACGCCTGCAACTTGGCCTGGAATGCGAGACCGCGCGCGAAGTCTCCGCCCCCGCGTTGCGCGCCGCGCGCAGGCGGAACCGGCGTTGTCAGCGCTTCTTTGATGTCGGCGTCCGTCATGCGCAACACGATGCGCCCATCCAGCAAACGAACTGCACGTTGCGGTTGCAACAAGACAATCTTGTCTTTCAGCTTCCCGCGATATTTTTCCAGGTCGGCTTCGGTATTGATCGGAGCAAACACCACATCGGCATTGACCACGCCGTTGGTGCCGGGCGTCCACGATTTCGGATATCCAATCAACGGAGCCACTTGCGGTTCAGTCATATGCGCGCTGAAGCGCACCAACGACCAGCCTTTGCCAAAGGGAAACGCCTCTTCGTGAATGTTGGCCAGTCCCCATTCCCTGAATTTTTTCTGCGCCCATTCGCTGGCCTGTTTGATCGCGGGCGAACCGGTCAGGCGCGGCCCATACACATCTGACAGCCAACTGATGTGCTCCATCACTTGCGACCGCTGCAAACCTTCGTCGCGAATCTTGCCGATCGTAGCGTAATCAAGCGGCTCTTGCGCCTGCACCACCGGCAACGCGGCCAACAAAAATGCCAGAGTCACGGTCAATACACGGGGGAACGTTTTCATCGTTTTTCTCCTTATGGGTGAGTGCGCTCAGATTGCCACGGGAGCTTCGCGTCCGCGCGCAGTCACGCGTTCGACGCCGGTGATCTTGCCGTTTTCGACCAACAATGCGTAATCGAAATTGTTCACCGTCGGGCAAACATGGCGCGGCACCAAATACAGATATTCGCCGACGGCGGGCAGCGCCGCGCCTGCAGGCACATCAATCGGCAAATGCTCTTCGCTGGGCTTATGCGGTTGCAATTCGGGATGCCCCAAGACAGAACAGGTCGGGATGCCAGCGTCGGCAGACACCGCCTTGTGCCCCGCGTCGCAGGTTACACGCTGTGCCGCAGGATGGCTGACAACGGCTGACACCACCACTGCCGCAGGTTGAAATCCGTAATCTTCCGGCAATTGCCCCAAACTGGTGGCGTCGCCATAAACCATCGTGCCCGGCGAAG
>JAEUQO010000232.1 GCA_016789605.1 Acidobacteriota bacterium | reverse complement strand
TTCTGAATTTGCACAACGCGACGTTTGCCATACTCGATCAGCATTTGCAGTTGGGACTGGTGACGCCTGCGGTTTGCGATTTTATGGCGGATGTCGAAGAAGAAGCCTTGCACGTGTTGAATGTGGCGGGCATTTCGCTGGAAGATCCTGACAATCCGATTGAGTTTCCCCAGCGATTGGCACAGTTGCGCGCCGTCGAAGCCGATCCCGAAAAAATTTACGAAGCGGAACAGATTCCGTTCGCCTTGCGCACCTACCCTTCGACCTGGGCCGATCTGAAACGCAAACGCGGCGAAACCGAAGCGGGCTTTTTCAACGGCGAGATCATTTTGCTGGGCGAAAAATTCGGATTACCGACACCGTATAACGCCACCTTACTCAACCTGGTTGAAACAATGGCGGCGGAAAGAGCCGAACCGGGTGGGCATTCGCTGGCCGAACTCAACGACCTGGTCGAACAGCGCCGCATGAAAATGTATAACAGCGACCAATAAACTCGTCACGGCTGTCCACCACAGAACAAACACCTGGTGTTTGCGTTCCTCAGTTTGCGTGCCAAAGGTTTTTCGCAATGTCACAAACCAGAATTGACGCCTTTGTGGCGATGGTCCAAACCCAACCCGACAACGAAATGATCTGGTATGGATTGGCCAATGAATATGTAAAATTGGAACAATGGCCTGCCGCAATTGAAGCGCTGCGCAATGTCATTCGCATCAAACCGGATTACACAGCCGCGTATCAACTGCTCGGCTCGGCGCTATTTAGCACTGGCCAAATCGAAGATGCGCGCCGTGTTTGGACAGAAGGCATTGCCGTAGCAACCCGCACCGGCGCCTGGAAGGCACAGCAACATATGGAAGGATTGCTGGCCGGCGCTGGCCAACCAGCAGATTCCGGCTTCTGCCAAAGCTGATTTCCCTGCTCTGCGACATCCTCGATAAAAATCCGTTATGGCGAAAAAGAAAGCTCGTAACTCGGTTCAAGATTCCCCCACGGCGGCAACATCAACCTGGAAAAAATGGATTGCTCCCGCCGCCATGGTGTTGATGCTCAGCGCAGCCGCGAACATCTTTTACACAACCTATTTCAGCGACACGAAGTCAGCTCCCCCAACACCTGCCCAACCAACGCCGCAATTAACCGACCTGTCTCAGGCGCAACCAGCGACCACAACCGCTGATATGGGGTTGGGGGCAGAGCCGCTGAAAATGCGTGTGGCGCAAGCCGTGGTCGCCACAATCGAATTGGATTTCGGCGGACAGGTGCCGTCTATTGCTGATGCCTTGCAACAAATCGAACGGCTCTATCAACCGGATGACGGTCAGGGCCGCACGTTCGCCATTCTCGACGCCTATGGTGAAGCAACGCCCGATGGCAAATTGCACATTTCCATGCACATCAGCAGCGAAAAAACCGGAATGGGCATGTTGAAATTCAAACGTACCGGCAATTTGCTCTGGCGTGCGCGTATCGGCAATCCGGGCGAACCGCCTGCGGGCAAGAAAGAGCTGTCCATTTACCTCAGCAAAGGCACAGGTGACGGCTCAAATTACGTCCTGGATGGCAAACGTGGTGGCGGGTCTGTGCTGGACGTCTTTATTCAAAACAGCGAACAACGCGTTCGCGACGTCTGGCCTAACGGCGCGGAACGCGAGCTCACGTTTGTCTATAGCGCCTGTGGGTGTCCGGTCAAAGTCTTATGCGTCCGCGCAGGCGACCGCACTGCCCGCACCAAAGAGCAACCGGTGATTTTCCCCGATGATCCGGCGGCAGTGTCCATGATTTCAGGTCTCATGAAATGGTAAGCCAGTCATCTGCCCAATGACTGGCAGCAATACACCCTCTCAATAACAGCCAATCACAGTCACGGCGGGTTGCCGAAATTTATACCGTCTTCCCCGACCTTTGCCCCTGGCCAGGCAACCCAAAGGCAAAAATCAACAACTCAACCACGGCGCCGGGCGGTTTCCGCTTCGGCCAAAGTCTTCAGTTGTAAATCATCATGCTTCACTCAGTTAGATCAGCACACCAGTTTTGAAACCGCGACCTTGGCTTTGCCTGCGCTCTCAACCTGAACGGAACACCTCTCGTTCCACGCAACTGGTAGCCGATTTAGCGGTGATGACTCACGAGGTAACAGAATGAAATCTCTCTTTCGTAACACGCCCCTTTTTTCTCTGACCTTGGCCATCTTTGGCTTCGCCTTTTTTTTGAGTGGATACACCTCGGCACAAGCCCAGGGAAACATCGGTTTTGAACGCAGCCGTGGCCGCGACATGCTCAAAACCATCAAAGACGACATCAAGAAAAACTACTACGATCCGAATTTTCGCGGCATTGACCTGGAAGCCCGCTTCAAGACCGCGGATGAAAAAATTCAGCAGGCCAATTCACTCAACCAGATTTTCAGCATCATCGCGCAAGCCTTGCTGGATTTTGACGACTCGCACACGTTCTTCATGCCGCCCAGCCGCAGCGACAGCATCGAGTATGGTTGGCAAATGCAAGCCATCGGCGATCAGTGCTATGTCATTGCCGTCAAACCGGGCAGCGACGCCGAAGCCAAAGGCTTAAAACCCGGCGACCGCGTCTTGTCTGTCGGCGGTTTCAAACCGTCACGCGAACTGATCTGGAAAATCAATTACCTGTTCTATTCGTTGCGTCCGACGCCGGTGTTGCCTGTGGTGGTGCAAACGCCCGCTGGCGAACAACGTCAGTTGGAACTCGCTGCCAAAATCACGCGCGGCAAACGCGTTTTAGATGTCACCGGCAAAGACGGCGGCAGCGATCTGATGGATTTGATTCGCGAGTCAGAAATGGAAAGCCGGTTAAACCGTCATCGTCAGGTGACGCTCAGCAACGGCGTGATGATCTGGAAGATGCCGCAATTCGATCTGGATGAATCACAGGTTGCCGACCTGATGGATCGCGTCAAAAAACAGGAATCCCTGATTCTCGATTTGCGCGGCAACGGCGGCGGTTATGTCAAAACACTGGAATGGCTGACCGGCCATTTCTTTGACAAAGACGTCAAAATCGCCGACGTCCAGGCGCGCAAAGAAGCCAAACCGCACATCGCCAAAACCAAAGGCGACAAAATCTTCAAAGGCAAGCTCGTCGTGTTGATTGACAGCCAATCCGGCTCGGCGGCAGAACTGTTTGCCCGCGTCATCCAACTGGAAAAACGCGGCGTAGTCATTGGCGACCGGTCGGCGGGAGCGGTGATGCGTTCGCGCCGCTACAGCCACGAACACGGAACCGATGTCGTGGTGCCATACGGCGCCAGTGTGACCGATGCCGACATGATTATGGCTGACGGCAAAAGCCTGGAACGCGTCGGCGTTACACCAGACGAATTGCTGTTGCCGACGGCAGCGGATTTGGCCGCTAACCGCGATCCGGTGTTGGCGCGCGCCGCTGAAACGCTCGGGTTGAAACTGCCCGCCGACAAAGCGGGCTCGTTCTTCCCTATTGAGTGGAAAAAGTAAGCGCTCAGCAGCTTGCATACACCTGAACGACGAAAGGCAGCGTCACGATGATTGGCGCTGCCTTTTCGTTTTTGGCTCAGCCGCGATGAACATTCGCCATCAACGTTGTCGGATTTTGCGAAAGGTGGCGGGTGGCAATCCCAAATGCCGGTGAAACTGGCGCGTGAAAAAATACACGTCGCGATACCCAAGCTGTTCGGCGATTTCCTTGACCGGTAAATCCGTTTCATCCAGCAAGGTGCGCGCTTTCAGCAAACGGCGATGCAGCAAATAATCGTGCAGGGGTTGGCCGGTTTCCTGTTTGAAGCGGCGGCGCAACGTGCTGAGCGACATGTTCAACCTCGCCGCCAGTTGCTCGTAATTCGGCGCAAAGGATTCGTCACGTTCCAATTCGGTCAGCAACTGTTCCAACCACAACGCGCGCACGGGTGATTGCGCGCGCAATTCGGCCAGCTCAACCAGCAACCGCTCCAACAAATTGATCGCGCGCAAATTGCCCCAACGATCTGTGCGCACGGCTTGCGCCAGCAACTCATCAAACAAAGTGGTGAAATCCCTGCCTTCAGGAACGGGCTGTGGATTGATCAGCAACAAACCTGCCGCAGCCCATTGCTGCACCAACGGCCCTTTGAACGCCACATACCGATGCTCCCAAAAATCATAACCTTCAGCCGGATGATAGCGCGTGCGCGGCCCGGGATTCGCCGCCCAAAACCATTTGCCGGTCAGCGTTCGCTTTTCGTCTTCATAGTACAAATCTATGCCACCAGCGTTCATGAACTGGACGGTGTAATAACCATCAAAATGCTTGTCAATGCGCGCCGTGCAGCGCGGCATATAGGCACAATGCAAAAAGGAAAGCCCGGTCGTCATCGTGATCAGATAATGCAAAACGACGGTCAGATAGTCCATACCGAAACGCCTCGCTTGGCGCTACACTCTGCGCACAGGTTTTCAGTAGGTACGACAACGCTTCAATTTCCAATCATCGCTTATGAAACGTCTTGGCAAATTAACCGCAACTGTGTTGCTGGCGCTGATGCTGTTTCCGCTCGTGAAATCCACGAGGGCATTTTCCGCGTCATCCGCTGGGCAAGTCGGCAAAGTAGATTTTGTGCGCGACATTCAACCGATTCTGCAAACACATTGCGTCGGTTGCCATGGGCCGCAAAAAGCCATGTCGCAGCTTCGGCTGGATAGCAAAAGAAGCGCCGCGCGTATCATCACGCCGGGCGACGCCAAAACTTCGCGCCTGTTGCAGCGCGTGCTGGGCGAAGGCAGCGAAGATCGAATGCCCAAAGGCGGCGCGCCGCTCAATGCCGCGCAAATTGACTTGCTGCGTCGCTGGATTAACGAAGGCGCAAACTGGCCGGACAGCGCATCGGTGCAGCTTGATGAAAAACAGGCGCATTGGGCATTCAACGCGCCTGTGCGCCCGGCGCTGCCGAATGTTAAAAATTCAGCGCGCGTCAGCAGTCCCGTGGATCGCTTCATTCTCGAAACGTTGGAAAAACAGGGGCTGACGCTTTCGCCCGAAGCCGACCGCGCAACGTTGATTCGCCGTTTGAGTCTGGATTTGACGGGTTTGCCGCCGACGTTGAAAGAGATAGACGATTTTCTGGCCGACGCCGCGCCGAACGCTTATGAAAAACTGGTGGATCGTTTGCTCGCTTCGCCGCATTACGGTGAACGCTGGGGGCGCTGGTGGCTGGATGCCGCGCGCTATGCCGACACCAACGGCTTTGAAAAAGACCGTGACCGCTCCATCTGGCCGTATCGTGATTGGGTTATCAAATCGTTCAACGCCGACAAGCCTTTCGATCAATTCACCATCGAACAAATCGCGGGCGATTTGCTGCCCCGTTCAACCGTCGAACAAAAAGTGGCGACAGGTTTTTTGCGCAATTCGATGCTTAACGAAGAGGGCGCGGTCGACCCCGAACAGTTTCGCGTCGAAGGGTTGATTGACCGCGTGGACGCCATCGGCAAAGCCTTTCTCGGTTTGACGATCAATTGCACGCAATGCCACACGCACAAATTCGACCCGATCAAACACGAAGAGTATTACCGCTTTTACGCCTTTTTGAATCAGGACGAAGAGCCGGAAATGGAAGTGCCTACGCCCGCCGAAAGCAAAAAACGCGATGGTCTGCTGGCGCGCGTCGCCAAACTCGAAGACGAATTGTTGGCCAAACACGCAGACCTGCCACAGCGAATGGCTGCGTGGGAAGCCGAAGCCAAACAACAAGCCAGCGAATGGACAGTGTTGGAAAATGCCGAAGTCATTGCCACCAACGGTGTGAAGTTTGAAGAACTGCTCGATCATTCCTTCATTCCACGCGGCGACAATCCGCCGACCGGCGTGTATTACCTGACGGCAAAAACGCCACTCAAAAATATCACCGGCATCCGGCTGGAATTGATGACCGATCACACCTTGCCGCGCACAGGGCCGGGGCGTTCGACGCAAGGCGTCGCGTGGCTGTCGGAATTCGTTGCCGAAGCCGCGCCCGCCGCGCAGGCAGACAAGTTGCAGCCCTTGAAAATCGGCGGAGCCACGGCGGATTTTGCCGCGCTGAACAATCCGATCAATCTGGCGATAGATGGCAACCTGAAAACTTCGTGGAGCATTGACGCTGGGCCGGGCCTGCGCAATCAGGATCGGCGCGCGGTCTTCGCGCTGCAAACGCCGCTGGCGGGCTTTGACGGCGGCACGCTGCTGAAGTTTTCGCTCTCGCAAAAAGAATTCGGCGGCAGCGCGGCGGAACGCTTTGAAGCGCCAAACATCGGACGATTCCGCATTTCAGTAACGACTGCGCCGAATCCAAAGGCCGATCCGCTGCCGACGCAAGTCCGCCGCATTCTGGCGCTTCCCGCTCCCCGGCGCACACCCGCCGAACAACGCGAAGTGTTCCGTTATTACCGCACGACAGTTCCCGAATTTGCCGAAACGAACAAAGCCATCGCCGATCTGATGAAGCAATGGCCATATCCGGCCACCACGCTGGTTGTCACGCCGCGCCCGGTTCCTCGCGAAACGCATATCTTCAAACGCGGCGATTGGAAACGTCCCGGCGATGCCGTGACGCCTGGCACGCCGTCATTTCTGCATCCGTTTCCGGCGAGTGCGCCGCGCAACCGGCTTGGTTTGGCGCAATGGCTGGCAGCCAAAGAAAACCCGCTGACCGCGCGCGTCATCGTCAACCGCGTCTGGCAGCAATATTTCGGACAGGGCCTGGTGTCTTCGCCCGAAGATTTCGGCACGCGCTGCGAAACGCCTTCGCACCCGGAATTGCTGGATTGGCTGGCGGTGGAATTTCGAGACGAAGGCTGGAGTTTGAAACGGATTCATAAGCTGATTGTGATGAGCGCGACGTACCGGCAGTCTTCGCATATCACGCCGGAGTTGTTGCGCGCCGATCCGACGAACCGTTTGCTGGCGCGTGCGCCGCGTTTGCGCGTCGAAGCCGAAGCCGTGCGCGACATTGTGCTTTCAGTGAGCGGCTTGCTGAGTTTGAAAATCGGCGGCCCAAGCGTCTTTCCGCCGATTCCCGATGGCGCAATGGCCGTCAGTTTCCGCAGCCGCACCGTGTGGGAAACCAGCAAAGGCGAAGACCGTTACCGGCGTGCGATGTACACGTTCTGGAAACGCAGTGTGCCGTATCCGTCACTGTCGGTGTTTGACGCGCCGAATGCTGATATGGCCTGCACGCGGCGCATTCGTTCCAATTCGCCCTTGCAGGCATTGACCACTTTGAATGACGCCGCGTTTTTGGAAGCCGCGCAGGCACTGGCCATGCGTTTGTGGAAAGAAGGCGGCAGCGATGACGCGGCCAAAGTGCGTTATGGCTTCCGGCTTTGCACCGGACGCTGGCCGGATGAATTCGAGCAGAACCGTTTGCTGCAATTGCTGGAAAAACAGCGCGGAAGGTTTACCAACAACACCGCCGCTGCAGTCTATGTTTCGTCGCCGGATTTGAACAATCTCCCCGCGAACATGGATTTGCATCAACTGGCTTCGTGGACGCTGGTTGCACGCGTGCTGCTGAACCTGGACGAAACGATCACCAAACAGTGAGAAGACGATGAACCACCAAGATGAAATCAAACTTGAAGGCCGGAAACTGGTCACGCGCCGCCACTTTTTCAAAGACTGCGGCATCGGCATCGGTGCGATGGCATTGGCTTCATTGCTAGATCGCGATGCGTTGGCTGCGGCGCAAGGTACCAATCCGCTTGCGCCGAAACAGCCGCACTTTCCGGCCAAAGCCAAGCGCGTGATTTACCTGTTTCAGGCGGGCGGGCCGTCGCAGTTGGAAATGTTTGATTACAAACCGGGCCTGGCGAAATACAACGGCCAGCCTTGTCCGCCGGAATTGCTGAAGGGGCAAACGCTGGCGTTTATCAAACCGGATGCGGCGTTGTTTGCCACGCAGTTCAAATTTGCCAAGCACGGCCAGTCGGGCGCGGAAATGTCCGAAGCCTTGGTGCATCTGCCCAAAGTCGCCGACGACATCACGATCATCAAATCCATGATGACCGACGCCATCAATCACGCGCCGGCGCAGATTTTCATGCAAACCGGCAGCGTGCAGTTTGGCCGGCCAAGCTTTGGTTCCTGGGTGACGTATGGCCTGGGTTCGGAATCGCAGGATTTGCCGGCCTTCGTGGTGCTGTCTTCAGCGGGCGGAACCAGCGGCGGTTCCAGTTTGTGGGGCAGCGGATTTTTGCCGACGGTGTATCAGGGCGTGCCGTTTCGGCGGACGGGCGATCCGATTTTGTCGCTGGCCAATCCACGCGGCATTTCGCGCGAGATGCAGCGCGATTCGCTGGATGCGCTGAAAGATTTGAACCAGCACCTGCTGGACAAAACCGGCGATGCCGAA
>JAEUQO010000178.1 GCA_016789605.1 Acidobacteriota bacterium | reverse complement strand
TTAATCAATTAGATCGTTTTTCAATTTGCTTTACGGATTAGCCACAGAGCCACGGAGGCTCAGAGAAATACTTGGAAAACTCTGCGGCTCTGTGCCTCTGTGGCAAAACCCATACGCCAAAATGAAATCTGATCTAGATTTCATTCCACCTTGCTTTCCGCCAGAATCCGGCGATAGGTCTGGCGAGCGTGTTCATACGCTTGTTCGGCGGCGGGGCGTTCTTTGGCGGAAATCTTGGGCGCTTTCTGGCTCCAGCATTGGTCAACGGCTTTCAGGCACCATTCGGCGCTGCGGCGCGAAGCCCGGATCGGTTGTCCGCCGATGGTCACGAAAATCGGATTGGTGTGTGACGATCCGGGAACGCGCAGCGCCACCCAACTGCTGTGCGCCAGCGGCAATGCAAATTGCAAATCCTGTGTGCGGCCATCAGCCACGATCGTTCGGCGAGCAACGGCTTTGCCATTCACGATTAGTTCCACCGGCACTTCGCGCAAATTGCCAATGCGCGCCCGCTCCAAATCCCAAAACGGCTTTTCGTCTGGGCGCAGCTTGCGAATGGCGTCGTTCGGTTGTTCGTCCAACCGCGCGGCGATTTTGGCCGTGACGCGTACCGCTTGCGGCGCGGCAAGGGTGAGTTCGCTTTCGCCAACGCCCATACGAGCGTCGTTGACCTGGAAATCCAGCAAATGGCTTTTGCCGTCGGTCACGTAAGCGCGCCCGGCGTCAATGCCCGCGACCCAGGCATCATAGGTCAGCTTGCCGTCGAGTTTGACGTAGCTGCGCCCCAACCCTACGCGTTCGCCATAAATGCAGGGAAAGTCCGTTTCGCCGCTGATGCGCGTGCGGAAACCGGCATTGAGCGTGTGATACCAGATGTTCAGTTCCCACGGCGCAGGCGTATCCACCGTCGAGATGAAATCCACCACGTCGTGCGCCACATCCACGATGTATTCGTTTGCGCCGATGCCGTCGAATTTCGGCATTTCGTAACTCGGCAACTCCTGGCTTTTGATTTCCAGGCCCCAGCCTGAATGCGCAAACCCGACGATTGCGCCTTGGGCTTTTGCCCACTGCAACACGGGCAAATCCCACGTCGGCCAATCTTCGATTTCTTTTGCGCCGGGATAGTCCTGCTCTTTCAGACGCAGCAAAACCAGATGTCCCGTATGACTGGAAGGAAACCCCGAAACCTCTACGTCATACCGCATCAGGTTTTCGGGCCGCGAAAGCTGATGATCCTTCCCCTCGAAAAATTGCTTCTGATAGTAATAGCAAGGCCCCCAGGTCAGCACAGAACCGACGTTCAAATCTTCGCCGAGGATGTGACGGATCATGTCTTGCGGCAACACGCCTTGCGAAGGCGTTTCGTAATGCATGCAGCCTGCGGCGTGAATGTGATGATCGCCCGAATACCAGCCCAGTTTGGCCAGTTCGATCCAGCGTTCCAGGTTAAAGGTAAACGTCTGCGGTTTGCCCGCCACGACTTTCATCGGCTGTCGCTTGGTCAGGTATTCCGGGCCGCGCGTGAATTCGACGGTGTAATCTCCGGCGGGCAGTTTCAGACGTTCGCCGTCAGCACGATAAATCTGTGGCTGGAAATCGAAATCCGGCGCGAGCCGTTTGGTCTGTAACGGATACACGCGGCCTTGCGCGTCGCGAATGATGAACGAAGCCGTTGTCGGTTTGCCGCGTTCATCCAGCACGCGCAAGCTGACATCCATTGCCGGTTGGCAAGTGAACAGAATGTCCGTTTCGTTGCGAAAGCCTATGTCTTGCGAACCTTGTCCGACATTGAATCCAATGCGGGCTTCGCGGCGACCGGCATCGCGGCTGTACAGTTGAATGATGCGATATTCTAACTCCAGGCCCGACAACTGCGGCTTCAGCGGGGGTTTGTCGAACATTGCCAAATCCAGCCAGCGATCACGCACATCGCGTTCGGTGATGGTTTGCGCCGGACGCGGGCTGCTGCTGAAACCGCCTTTGCCACGCGAAAAGACCTTTTGCGCGTTCAGGCTTTCGGCTTTCAGTTGCGCGGTGACGCCCGCTTCGTTGCGCACTTTGACCAAAAAGGTGCGCCAGCCGCTTTCGGTCAATTCGGGCTTGGCCTGACCTTGCGCGACTTTGACGCGGCTTTCGGGATTGATGTGAATGTCAAAGAGGCTATAGCGGTCGAGCACGTCCTGAATTTCGCGTCGTGCGCGCACCGTGTCAGTCAGGTTGCTGGCGCGTTCGAGCGCCTGTTTGTCAGCGACAGCCAGCGGAGCGCCCAGATAATCGGTAGCTTCGATCAGCCGCCTGACCTGCGCGGTCAACGGTTGCAATTCGACTTGTTCGACTTTGGGAAGTTGTTGGGCGGAATTCGTGGCGGCAAGAAACACCGCCACACACAAAACCAGCGTCAGGGCGAATGAGAGAAACCGCATGAGCGTGCCTCCTTGCCGTGCAATTGAAGGCGCCTAGTCGTTTGTTGGTCAGGTTAAGGCTTGTTGCTATAAACGGACTTTTCACCAGCAGTCGCCAGGCGGAACATCTCGGCCTGGATGACACGTTGCACTTTAGCGAAATCGTTGTCGTGCGTGAAGAGAAACACGCGTTGCTGGCCGCGCCAAAGTTGCGCGATCTCGGCATCGCCGATAAAAACCTGCGGCGCGTCAGGATAATACGAACCGAATTCCAGGCCGGTCATGCGGCCATTCAGCAACAAGACTTTTTGCGGCAGATAAAATCCGATGCTGGAACCGCCCTGATATTCGCCGTTGATGACCACCAGATCACCCGACGCGAGTCGCTGCCTGATCGCATTGGCCAGGGGTTTTGACGAAAGGTATGGATCAAATACGCCCAAGGCCAGATGCGCAAAATAAATAAACCACGCCGTCGTCACAGCCGTCAGCAACGATGCGTGCAAGGCTCTTCCTTTCAGGCGCAACAGAAACGCCACGCCGAATCCCAGCGCCAGTGCGACGGCTGCGCCTGCGGCAGGCACACGCAAGATGGCAAACGCATCAACCGTCAGGTCAGACATATGACCGAGCGCGAGTTTGTAATTTTCCGGGTTGTGCGTCAGTGCTTCCGAAATGTCCGCGGCGGGAGTGACATTGCGCGAAACCCACAGCAAATATCCGAGCACCGCACCGATCAGCACGCCCAATCCGGCCAGCAAGGCTTGCCCGCCCAGCGCCCAGCGCGATGATATGCGTTCGCCGCGCGCCAATCCTGTGCCCGCCAACAACGCCACCGCCGGAAACGCCGGAAAGGTGTAATACTCTTGCCGCGTCGAAAACGAAAAGAATCCGATCACGACCAGCACCCACAACCAGGCAAACAGGCGCAATTGCTCTTCGCGCGCGACGGGTCGCCACAATGCGCGCAAACGCTGCACGGCCAAGGGCAAAAACACGCTGAAGGGAAACAGCCAGACCAGATGCAACAACCAAAACGAAGCCAGCGGCACCGTGTCGTAATCCACCGGATAGCGTTTGCCCAGATAGCGCAAGAAGTGTTCGTTGATGAAATAGAACCAGAAGAATTTTTCGTTGCGCTGAATCGCCAGTAAATGCCAGGGCGCGGCAATCAGCAAAAACAGCAAAATGCCGCTGATGGGCCGTAACTGCCACAAGCGTCGCCAGCCGTTGGTCAACAACACAAACACAAAAAGCACGCCGCCGGGAAAGACAATGCCAATCAAACCTTTGGTCAGGACGGCTGCCGCCATACAAGCGTAAAACAGATACGCCCAGCGGCTATCCAGTTCGTCAAAATAGACTTTCAGAAAGACGTAAAACGCGACGGTCAGGAAAAACGACAGGATGACTTCGGGGATCATGATGCGGGTGAACAAATACACGCCCAACCCGGAAGCAACCGCCAACCCGGCATAGAATCCGGCGCGCGCGCCCGCCATCCAACGGCCAAACACATAGACCGCGCCGACCAGCAAAATGGCGCCCAACGCCAACGGCAAGCGCGTGCCAAATTCCGTAAAGCCAAACAGTTTGTAAGACGCCGCGACCGCCCAATACAGCAACGGCGCTTTTTCCAGATAGCGAATGCCGTTGATGTGCAACGTCACCCAATCACCGCGCTCCACCATTTCGCGGGCGGCTTCGGCGTGCGCGGCATCGGCGTCGTCTTGCAACGAAGGCGACCAGGCGCTGCCGACATAAATCAGCGCCGTAAACAACACCAACAAGAGCAAATGCGTTCGTGGAGAAAGCCGGTCAAATCCGGTTTCAGCGGCGGGTGCAACTGAATAGGTCATCGAGGTTCTGTCTCAAATTGCGTATGAACTTGCGTGCTAAGCCACAGAGGATACCTGCTCGGGCTGCACAGACGCAAAAGGCGCGAAGCGGACGATGCGCAGCTTCGCGCCTTTTGTCTGAGTATCGAAACATCAGCCTGCGTTAGAAAATCAGGTCGAAATCCAGCCGGAAGCGCCGTCTGTTTTGTCCGAAGAACAACCCGTATTGCGGATCGGCGATGTTGTTGTGAACGGACGGCGGATTGAAATGATTGGTCAGGTTGTAAAAGCTGACCGACACGCGCACAAACGTCGGGTCTTTAAGCTTGCGGTTGAACAGCGCGTCCACCGTGCGATTGATCTCGAATTCGCGAATGAACCGCGCGTCGAAAGAGAAGAAATTCGGGAAGCGGTTTTTGTCTGCAAACGGCTGGCCGACGTATTGCTGCCCCTGGTCATAAATGGCATAGGGCAAGCCTGTGCGCCATTCAACCAAGGGAGATACGCGCGTTTTCCAGGGCAGTTTGACCGTCCCCCAAGCCAAAAACCGGTGCGGCAAATCTGCGGGCAAGTTGGTGTATTGATCCGGGCGCACAATCGGATAGGGAAAGTTGCCCAGATAGTTATTGAACTCGTTCAGATTGCCGCGAATGCGGCTGCGCACATACGAAAAGAACAAGTTCTGCCCTTCGCCCCAATTCAATTTCGAGACGATTTCCAACTGGCGATAGCGCGATTGTCCGCTGCCGCCCATCACCAGCGCGTCGCGGCCTTCAAACAAACGCGGCGTCACCGTTACCAATCCATACGAATTGCTGGCTTGGTAATTGGCGCGCACGCGCAAGTTTTTGGTTAACGGATGTTCGACTTCGACCGTCCAGGTGCCGGAATACGGCGCGAAGTTTCCTTTGGTGTTGTCGCGAATGACAAACGGCGTGTCATTGGTCGCAACGCGGTCAATGACATTCGCCCACTGGCGCGGTTGCCCAATGATGACGCCGCCCGGCCCGTAGGTCGTCACCACCTGTTGCGGGATTTTTTCAAACGCATAAATGTTCAGCGGCACGCGGTCATAGAAAAATCCATATCCGCCGCGCAACACCGTGCGCTGATTGCCAAACGGTGTCCAGGCCAATCCGACGCGCGGAGCCATGCGAAAAGTTTCGGTCACGCCTTGCCGTTCGACGCGCAAGCCCAAATCCAGCGCCAGATTCTGTGTCACGATCCAATGATCCTGGCCAAAGGTGGCCAGCTCCACATCGTTGCGGCTGTATTCGCTGCCGCCGACAAATTCGATGCGTTCCAGCAATTCGCCGCGCGTGTTGCGAATGTTCACCGGGCGCGCCGAATACAATCCGTCAATGTGCGCGCGGGTGACGCTCGCGCCGAATTTCAGATTGTGCGTTCCGGCAGAGCGAATCGGTTTCAACGACAACATTTCAATCAATTCATAGCGCGATGAGTGGCGATCCTGCGAATTGAAGTAGTTGCCCGAATTCCCGGTCGGCGTCAGCGTCATTTCTTGCAAGCCTTGCGCCCAAACATCAATGCCTGCGCGTTTGATGGCGACAGTGCTTTCCAACAGATTTTCGCCCAGCGTCCAGCGATCAATGATCGTGCCGGTGTAATCGCGCACACGATAATTGGGCGTCACGGGGCGACGGTTGAAAAAGTCCAGATTGAAAAACTTGGCTTGTTGCGGCGCGATATGCAGCGTGCCGGAAATGGAATGCGTCGCCGATGGAATGTAATCCACTTGCGTAAAGGAATTGACCGATTCGGTGACGGTTTCATTGACCGGAAACGGCAAGGCCAGCACACGGCGTTTGGCGATGCGGTATTCCGCGCCCTGCGAAAACCACAACTTGTTGGCGATGATCGGCCCGTTGAACGTGACGCGCGGCGTGAATTCGCGCAAGCCGCGCAAGCTGCCGTTGAGGAAACGCATTTCCGGGAACGGATCGTTCAGCTCGAAGTTCCATTTGTCGCCCCCGCGTCGCGTTTCGACCGAAACCACGCCTGCCGTGAAGCGTCCGTATTGCGCTAGGTACGGCGTTTTGAAGACGTTGATCGTATTCACCACATCAACCGGAACCGTCATGCCAAATTGTCCGGTCGCCGGATCAGTCACGTCGGCGCTGTTGACCAGCAACGCGCTGCGGTTTTCGCTGGTGCCTGAAATTTTCAACTGTCCCTGATCGGTGCGAATGATGCCGGGCACGAGCGGCAATGTGTCGGCCACATTTGTCGCGCGCACGGCGGAATCTTTCATCTGCGCCCGTTGCAAATCTATCGAAGGCGATGCGCCCTGTTCCAACGGCGACGCCGATGAAGCGCTGGCCGTGACTTCAACTTTTTCGCCGATTTTGATCTTGGGTACCATGATGAAGCGGATTTCGAGCGGCGCGCCTGCCGCTACCGTCAAATCAGCTTGCGTCAGGGTTTCAAATTCGTCTTTGGCGGCGCTCAGTTCGTATTTGCCCGGCGTTGGCGCGGGAAACGTAGCCTCGCCTTTTTCATTGGTGACGGCGGTGGCGACGACTGCGCCCGCGCGCTTCAATTCCAGCCGCACAGCGGCGACAGGTTGCTCGGCTTCATCTTTGGTAAAAACGCGAATGCCGGATGTTTGCGCCTGCAACGCCGAAAACAAACAGGAAAGCAAAACCGGAGTCAGCAACAAAGCAAACAGTTGCCGTCGAGTCGGCAATAAAAATCGAATGTGCATATGTGAAATACCGCGTAGGAAAACTTCGTTCAGCCTGCGATGGGGATGGTCAAAGGCCGTCTTGGTTTGGCACAAGGGGTCATGCAGTTGGCAGAGCGTGCTTCTCATCGTAAAACGCCAGTGCGGCTCAAGGGGAAACCGATTATACACCGAACCTGGGGGTGATCATTGGCACTGTACGTACAAAGCGGCAATTTTGGTTCTGCCTGTTCTGCACGGCGCTCGGCACACATTCGCTAACTTGCTGAATTTGCAGGCCTGCTCTGTTTTCTGCCGCCCACTATCAACCTGTGCCGAAGAAGCGGAAAATTTCCCGGCAGACGGCAAAAGCCGCGAACAACCCGCCACAGATTTCCGTACCGAAAGCTTGCAACCGGGAGAAGGCGCCCGTACACTCTGGCTCACTCGCAAAGCAATTTCCCCCGCAGCTCTTTTGCGCCCCCGCAGTTTTCGGCCCCGTTCCCTTTCGTTCTTTCTTTATTCCACCGAAGGAGATCAACCGTGATGTTCTCTCGCAATTCGCTGCGTGCATTCCAGGCCGCTGTGCTCGTTACACTGCTCTTTGCCGCCGTCACCGACGCGCAGGCGCAATTCGACAAAATCCGCAAACGCATTCCCGGTATGGGTGGCAGCAGCGAAGTTGACACTATTCTGGGTCAAATTGACGGCGTGCGCGTAAAATCAGCGTATGCCCGCATCACGCTGAGCCTGGCCGATGACATCATTCGCCGTCAGGCGCTGCGCAATTCCACCAAAAAGAGCACACAAGCCCAAATCGAAAAAGATCAGAAAGAGATCGAGGCGCTGGATCGTTCCATCGTCGAGAAACGCAAATTGCTGGCGGAACTTGGACGCCAAACCGGCGGCAGCAAATACGACGAAAAAACCGATCAACAGGTAGAAAAACAGCTCAAGGCCGAAGAGCAACAACGCGCCGACAAACGCGCGCTGGTGGATCAGGAAATCGCCGACAAAGAGCGGCGCGAAAAAGAATTGAGCAAACAGGATCGCGAAAATTACGGCAAGCTGGCGCGCATTCTGTATGGCGCGGCCAAACAGGAACAAGACGCCGTTGAAACCGCACGCGACCTGAAACCGCGCGCCGAATCTGCCGCCGCCAATACCAAAAACAGCCCGCTCAATCTGGCTTCGACACAGCCCAAAAAGCTCAATGACGGCGTCAAAGGTTTGAGCGATGTGCTTGCCGAAGGCCCGCAACATCTGGCGACGCTGACATCGGTCGCGCAACATCTGGCCAAAATCGGCGGCGTAGACCTGACCGACAGCAAATTCCAACCCAAGGTCGTCACCAACGAAGACGAAATTCCAACCGATTGGTAAGCGCCATGCACCGAAAACTCTTTTTGTTAAGTGCACTCTTTTCCTTGCTGCTGACCAGCGGCGCCAGCGCGCAAACTTCCTCTGACACATTGACGTTGGGGGTGCGCTATTTCCGGCTGACCAGCGTCAGCGACGCCGAATATCGCGGCGACGCCAAAGCGCTGGCCAGCAGCTTGCGCATTGCGCTCGACAACAGCAAAGGCTTCAAACAAATCGTCACGCTCGATGACGAGCAGGTCGAACAAGTCACCAAGCTGATCGCCGATTCCAAAAAAGGCGCGTACAACCGCCAATTGCCCGGCAATCTGGCCGAAGCGCCTGACGCATACGTATTCCCTGAACTGCTGCGCGTCGGCGCGGTCGAACGCGATCAGTTTTCGCGCATCGAAATCACCTACACCATCGAAATGGGCGCGGCGGCGGTTGATCCCGTCACGCGCGCCATCCTGTTCAGCGACAAAGTCACGATCAGCGAAAAACGCTTCAAGACAGACACGCGCGGCGGAGCCAAAAACGTCTATGAAGACCTGGCCGCCAAAGCCGTGGATCGGCTGGCCGCCAAGCTCGCCGCATTCTTTCTGAAACGAGGACGAATTTTGCGCGTGGATGAAGCGCAACAGGTCGTGTACATCAACTTGGGTTCGCGTCACGGTATTAAGACGGGCGACCGTTTCACCGTGCACAAAGTCGCCAGCGAAGGCGCGCAAGCCGTCGGCGAAAATGCCGAAGAAGAAGGCCTGGCCGAATTCGATCTGGATGCCAAAGGCACGATTGAAATCACCGATGTGCGCGAAAACGCCGCCAAAGCCAAGCTTTCCGGCGCGGACAAAACCGTCAAAAAAGGTGATGCCGTTCGCTGGCTCAAACCCTGATGCGTCTCTCTGACAATCGCTACCGTTGAATGACGCGTCCGCGTCATTCAACGGTAGCGGGGTGATCTTTATGAACAAGGTCTTCAAATTTCATCTTGTGTTGCTGTGTGCGCTGCTCGGCAGCGCTTTTGTCGTTTCTGCCAGCGCCCAAAACAAGTCGCAGCCACAACGCCGCGTCGTGCATATTTTCCTGGCGCTGACTGAAACCAATCTGGAAAAACCGTCTACCGTGGCAACCAACACGTTGGCAGAGCGGCTGGCGGCGGCGGGATTTCGCGTCACCACCAATCGCCGTGAAGCCGCGCTGATCATCGAAGGCACACTCAGTTCGCGCCCGACGCCCGTCACCGACGACGTCAAACGCGAAGGCGGCGTCAACGCCGAAGCTTCGGCGTCAGTGCGTTTGCTGGCCGGGACCGAAGTGATTGCCACCAGCGTTGAACGCACTGCGCCAGGAGATTGGGGCGTGCAAGCCGAACGGCTTGGCGAAGATCGTTTGCTCGAAGTTGCCGGACGAATTGCCGACGATTTGTTCACGGGAGAGTTCGTACAGGAAGTGTTAGGCGAAGCAGGCAAAATGACCGCCACGCCGCCACCGACTTCACGAACGGGCGTAGCGGCAAAACCGGCGCGTAAGCCCGCAGGCCCCAAGCGCGGCGTCACGTTTTTGGAAGTCGTATCGCTGCTACAAAATTACGCGCCCGAAGAGCGCATCGTGACCGCGTTGCGCAAATACGGCATCAAGTTCAAACCGCGCGAAACCGCGCTCAGCCAGTTGCGCACGCTCGGCGCATCAGAAACCGTCATCAACGCCGTCAAAACGTCGAACGTCGTCTCCTAGCTTCTATGATCGGAAAAGTCATCGGCAATTACCAAATCAACAGCGAACTGGCCAAAGGCGGCATGGGCGCTGTCTATCGCGGACGGCATCAGAGTTTGCCGCGCGACGTCGTGGTCAAATCCATTTTGCTGTCTTCGTTCCCGCCGCAAGCGCAAGACGAATTGAAAGCGCGGTTTCGCCGCGAAGCGTTTGTGCAATCACAGCTCTCACATCCGAACATCGTCGGCGTCTACGAATTTTTCACCGGTGACGAAAATTACTATCTGGTCATGGAATTTGTGGAAGGCATGAGCTTGCGCGATTTACTCAAACGTCAGGGCGCGTTGCCGCCTGCGCAAGCCGTCGCCCTTTTCAAACAAGCGCTGGCCGGTTTGGATTACGCGCACAATTTCAGTTACGTGGACGAAGCAGGCGGGCGGCACGCAGGCATCATTCACCGTGACATCAAACCCGCCAATTTGTTGCTGGATGGTATGGCGCGACTGAAGATCACCGATTTCGGCATCGTCAAACTGGCGGGTGAACGCGGCCTGACGCGCACAGGCTTCAATCCGGGCACCGTGGAATACATGTCGCCCGAACAGATTCGCGGCCTTGATGTGGATGCGCGTTCGGATTTGTATAGTCTGGGCGTGGCGCTGTACGAAACGCTCTCTGGGCGATTGCCCTTTCCGCATACCGACACCGGCAGCGAATACGAAGTGATGCGCGGCCACATCGAAAGCACGCCGCCGCCGCTAAGTCAGATTCGCCCCGACGTCCCTGCGCCACTGGCCGCGATTGTGACGCGCGCGCTCGAAAAAAATCCGCAACAACGATTTCAAACCGCCGCTGAATTTTTCGGCGCGCTACAAGCATTTGAGCAGTATCCGCAGCAGATTCTGTCTTCGCCCACGGCCAATGTTTCGCCACAGCCAACCCACTCGCTGACCGAATTGCTGCCCGACAGTTCACCCGCGGCTGCGCCGGTTCCCGTTACGAACGTCAGTCCGCCGCCGCGCGTGCAACCGGTCTCGACAACCGCGCCAACCATTCCGGCGGCTGCCTCTGCCAAGCCTAATCCGAACTCAAACCGCACCGGACTGTTCATCGCGGGCGCATTGATCGTGCTGCTGGGAATCGCCGCTGCGGTGTATTTCTTGCGTTCGCCGGAAAGCGCCTCCAATGCCAGCGCGGCAACAACGGCGGCGACTGATACTGCGGCAACGCCAACGCCTGCCGCCGTGCAAGAAGACGAAACCTTGCGCCAGGCGCGCGCCGACGAACAGGCAGAACGTTATGCTGACGCGATCAAACGCTATGACGAATATTTGCGCGCCAATCCACAAGCCACCGATGCGGCGGCGCTCGCCGCCCAAGTCGCCGAACTGAAAAAGCTGCAAGGGCTGCTTTCCGTCGCCGAACTGGAACTGAACCAGCGCGATTTCGCCGCAGCCGCGCGCGATTTTGGCGAAGCGCTCAAGCTGCGGCCCAATTCAAAACGCGCGCAAACCGGTTGGCAAACGGCACAGGCCAAATGACGCAACCCTGAGCAACTTACGGTTCGCCCGGTTGATAGGAACGTTCCAGATGCGCTTTGATCTCAGCCAAGGTAAAGCGCACCGGCTTGTACCTCCCTTGCGCGTACAATTCAGCTTGATCGAGAAAGTGTTTTGATTTGGGATCGGCGCTCTGCCCAAAAACCAACACCGATTGCGCGCGAAATTGCGCCGGTTGTTTGCCAAATTCGACCACCGCGACAAACGTGTTGCCTGCCGTTCCGTACCGGCGTATTTGCCCGCGTTCGGCGCGCGCGCTGAAGGTAAACACCACGCCTGCAAAACTGGGGCCGCCCGCCACCTGCAAACTCGGCCTGGCATCGCTAAACGGTTCGTCGCCGCTGGTGTGCACACGCTGCAAACGATTGATTTCGCCCCAGGCGACGTGCCACGAACCGAACCCGCGTTCCAATTCCAACACAACGCGTTCCAGTGCGCGCAAATGTTTGAATTTCGCTTCGCCGCGCTCACTGTTGGCGCGCTCCAGCGATAAAATAAACAGCGTCGTCGGTACTGAATCTTCGCGCGCGATCTGATCCCAGGCCTTTAACTCCCACAAAACCGGTTTGATTTCTTCCGCGCGCGCTTCGTCTTCGCGTTTCAACAACTCCCACTCATCCGCCAGCGCCTGAATGCCGGTAGCAGCTTCGCCGACGGTCGTATCCAT
>JAEUQO010000384.1 GCA_016789605.1 Acidobacteriota bacterium | reverse complement strand
ATTCAGATGAGATAAGCTCGCCTTAACTCCAATGAAAATTTAGACATGAAACGATCAATAACCTCCATATTATTTCTGGCGCTTGCCAGCGCTATCCTTTTCGCCCAGCAGCCGCAACGCCAACTCACCCCTGAACAACAGGCGCAACAAGCCGCCACCCGCGAAGACCATAAGCGGATGATGGAATTGCTCGGGATCGCCGAACTGCGGCCCGGCGCGAATGGCAGCAATCCACAGGCTCCGAATTTTGCCAACTACGATGAAGCGAAGGTGAAGTCGTATTCGCCGTTGCCTGATCCGCTGACGCTGAAGAATGGCAAGAAAGTGACTTCGGCCAAAGTGTGGTGGAATCAGCGGCGGGCGGAAATCGTCGAAGACTTTGACCGCGAAGTGTATGGCCGCCTGCCCAAAGTCACACCGAAAGTGAATTGGGAAGTTACCAGCTCGACTAAAGAAGAAAAGTACGGCGTTCCAGTCTTCACCAAACAATTAATCGGCCACGTAGACAATTCGTCGTATCCGGCGGTGACGGTCAACATCCAGTTGATGCTGACGACGCCAGCCAATGCGACCGGCCCGGTTCCTGTGATCATGGAATTTGGTTTCATCGGTCCGCGTCCGGGAGCGCCAGCACCGACTGCGTTGCCTGCCAACGCTGCTGCGCCGTGGCAGAAACAAGTGTTGGACAAAGGCTGGGGCTATGCCACGCTGGTTCCCGGCAGCATTCAGGCCGACAACGGCGCTGGCTTAACGTCCGGCATCATCGGTTTGGTCAACAAGGGGCAACCGCGCAAGGCCGACGATTGGGGCGCGTTGCGCGCTTGGGCGTGGGGCGCAAGCCGCGCGCTGGATTACTTTGAAACCGACAAAGCCGTCAACGCCAAGATGGTCGGGTTGGAAGGTCATTCGCGTTACGGCAAAGCGACGATTGTGGCGATGGCGTATGAGCCGCGTCTGGCGATTGCATTCGTCAGTTCGTCGGGGGCAGGGGGGGCGAAACTTCATCGGCGCAACAGCTATGGCGAAATGGTCGAGAACGTAGCCGCGCCGAGCGAGTACCACTGGATGGCAGGCAATTATTTGAAATACGCCGGGCCGCTCACGCCGAATGACTTGCCCGTAGACGCGCACGAACTCGTGGCGTTGTGCGCGCCGCGTCCGGTGTTCATCAGCTCTGGCTCGACGTTGGGCGGCATCCCCGCAGGCGACGGCTGGGTAGATGCCAAAGGCATGTTCCTCGCCGGAGTGCATGCCGGGCCGGTATACAAACTGCTGGGCAAAAAGCCCATGGCGACGACTGAATTTCCGCCGGTTGAAAACTTCGTGGATGGCGACGTGGCTTTCCGTCAACATACGGCAGGGCATACGCCAGCGCCGAACTGGCCAACGTTTTTGAATTTCGCCAGTCGCTATTTCAAGCCGCCCGTGGCGCGTAGATGACTGTGTGCGTTGCGATTTTTCTTTCTGCTTCGCGGAAGGTATAGTTTCAGCCCGGCACAAAATCATTGCCAAGTATTTTCACAGGAGCTCACACAAAGAAATGAATTCGTTGGAAGCAAACCCCGGCACGACGCCGGCAGGTACGGCAAGTGAATCGTCAAACGAAACTGCTGTTCGGTCTAATTTCATTCGCGACATCATCATTCAGGATATCCAGTCGGGCAAACATGGCGGAAGCGTGCAAACGCGCTTCCCCCCTGAACCGAATGGCTATTTGCACATCGGCCACGCCAAAGCCATCTGTCTGGATTTCGGTCTGGCAGATGAATTCGGCGGCAAAACCAATTTGCGGTTTGACGACACCAACCCGACCAAAGAAGAGACCGAATACGTCGAAGCCATTATGGAAGACGTACGCTGGTTGGGCTTCGACTGGGACGGACTATTTTACGCTTCCGATTATTTCCCGCAGTTGTATGAATGGGCGATCAAGCTGATCAAAGACGGCAAAGCGTACGTCTGTGATTTGACTGCGGAGCAAATCCGCGAATTTCGTGGCACGCTCACTGAGCCCGGCAAGGAAAGCCCATATCGTAATCGCTCGGTCGAAGAAAACCTGGATTTGTTCGCGCGGATGAAAAACGGCGAATTCCCGGATGGTTCGCGGACGTTGCGCGCGAAAATTGACATGGCTTCGCCGAATCTGAGCTTCCGCGATCCGGTGATGTATCGCATCCTGCACCAGCATCATCATCGCACGGGCAACGATTGGTGCATTTATCCGATGTACGATTATGCCCATGGTCAGTCAGATTCCATCGAGCAGGTCACGCATTCCATCTGCACACTGGAATTCGACAACAACCGCCATCTGTACAACTGGTTCATTGAACAGCTCGGCATTTTCCCGTCACAGCAATACGAGTTCGACCGGCTGAGTTTGACCTACACCATCATGAGCAAACGCAAGCTGCTCAAACTGGTGCAGGAAAATCTGGTCAACGGTTGGGACGATCCGCGCATGCCTACGCTGTCCGGAATGCGGCGTAGAGGTTACACGCCCGAAGCCATTCGGGATTTTTGCGCCAGTTTGGGAGTTTCAAAAACCAACGGCATTACGCAGCTTCAGCAGTTGGAGTATTACGTCCGCCAGGATTTGAACAAACGCGCTCAACGTGTGATGGCTGTGCTGAACCCGCTGAAAGTCGTGTTGACGAATTATCCCGACGATCTGGTCGAAGAAATGGAAGCCGTTAACAACCCCGAAGACGCTTCGGCAGGCACGCGCAAGATTCCGTTTTCCAAAACGCTTTACATCGAACAGGACGATTTCCGCGAAGTGCCGCCGCCGAAATACTACCGCCTGTCGCCGGGCAAAGAAGTTCGGCTGCGATACGGTTACATCATCAAATGCGAAAACGTGGTCAAAGACGCCGACGGCAATGTCGTCGAAGTCCATTGCACTTATGACCCGGATTCGCGCAGCGGCGGCCCGACCAGCAACCGCAAAGTCAAAGCGACGATCCATTGGGTTTCCGCCGCACAGGCCGTTGATGCGGAAGTTCGCAACTACGACACACTGTTTGCCAAGGAAAACCCCGACGATGTGGAAGAAGGACAGGATTTCACCGCCAACCTGAACCCCAATTCGCTGGAAGTGTTGACCGGTTGCAAAGTCGAACCAGGATTGAAAGACGCCGCCGCAGGCTCACGTTATCAGTTCGAACGGTTGGGGTACTTTTGTGTAGACCCCGACACCGCACTGGGCAAGCTGGTGTTTAACAAAACCATTGGTTTGAAAGACACCTGGGCGAAAATCGAGCAGCGCGCAAAATAAGGCGAGAGCCTGCTTCACAAATGGAAACAGCGGCTTCGATCAGAAGCCGCTGTTTTTTTGCGCAAAAAGCCTTCAATCATCCTGCGCAAACCGAACCCGCCCATCAGCCCGCATCATCATCCGCGTTTCCATTCACCAGGACCGCAGTCGTTGGCAAATTTCAGCCTACAGTACGTCAGGGCTTTGTCGTATCTTTGTCTAGCTATTGCTCTTTACAAAGTATGGACAGGGCTTTACGCTGTGGACGGTTGATGACTTACGTACAAGCAAGGCTATGGCTGAGCGTCATTTACGAATGAGCGGCTGACCGCCCTGATTCCTTGGCGCTTGCACAAGCCTGAAACAAAAGAGAAGAAGGAGTGAGGACAATGAAACACTATCTGATTATTGGTTACGCACTCGTGTGCTTGCTAGTGGGCGCGACACAAGTCGCTGCCCAAGCCACTGATTACAAATACAACGTCGAAATCGAAGCTGGCGCACTGGATTTTACGCGTAACGATGTGCGCAATCCCGGCGATACCGGCACGCAATTCAAATTCAACGCGCTCAATGCCACCGGCCCCGCAGCTTATTTCCGTCTCTATGCCGAGGCGAAAGTTTCAAAACGCAACACGCTGCGTTTCCTTTACGCGCCGTTGCAGGTTTCGGGCACGGGCACATTGCCGACGCGCACCTTTTTTGAAAACGCCAACTTCCAACCCAACGTGCCGACCAAAGGCATTTACGAATTCAACAACTACCGAGTGACGTGGCGTTACACATTGAAAGAGAGCGAGCGCTGGAAAATTCAGCTCGGCGCGGGAGCGCTCATCCGCGATGCCAAAATCGAATTGCAGCAAGGTACATTGCGCGTCGCTGATCCTGATCTAGGCGTCGTGCCGATTGCTGCCTTTACCGCGCAACTCAACGCCACACCACGTACGCATCTGATTTTTGATTTTGAGGGGTTGGGCGCATCCCAAGGGCGCGCACTCGATGGCGCAGCCAAAATCAATTACGACCTGACCAAACGCTTTTACGTGGGGGCGGGCGTTCGCGTGCTGGATGGCGGCGCGGATGTACAATCAGTGTATAACTTTGCGCGCATTCGCTATGGATTCGCGACGCTGGGCGTGCGTTTTTGAGGAATCGCCTGATGCCTGAATCCCGTTGCGCGATGTTGTTGCGCTGAAAAACATGCGGTTGCGTGTGACACTGGACGATTCGCTTGCTCCCCGTTAAGCCTGAATCGGTTTTCTGCAGCGCGCCTGTTTACCAGAACCCACACCGCCCACCTTTACTAAAGACGCCTTCGGCGCATTGTGCGTCGAAGGCGCTTTTTTATCAGGCCACGTTTCCTATTGCATTGGGCTGGCTGCTGGCAAAGATTGTCGGCTGAAAATTTTCTGGAAGAAATTCTTTTCCTGATGCCCCTACACAAGTGAGCCGTGATGAGAGATTCAGGCGCTCAGGCGATCAGTCGCGGCGGCAAAATGTTGTCACACTAAAGTGAATGAAGATACAGCTCGACCAGACAAGTGATGCTGAATTGCTCAGGTTGATGCTGGCGGGAAAGAGGGCAGCGTTTGCCCAGCTTTATCAACGCTGGCAGGCACCCGTCTATCGGTTTGCCTTACGCCTGAGCGGATCGGTCGAGCTGGCCGAAGACGTGACGCAGGATGTTTTTTTGACGCTGATGCGCGACGGCGCGCAATATTCCGGTAGCGGCAGCTTCGCGGCATACTTGCTGACGATAGCGCGCCACAGCGTATTGCGGCGTTTGCAACGTGAACGGCGATTTGTGACGTTGGAAACCAATGGCGAAAGCGAAGACACGCCATTGCCGGATGGCTTGCCGGATGATGCGGTTGACGAGGCTGGCCCACTGGCGAATTTGACCCGCAGCGAGATGACCGAAGCCGTGCGACAGGCGGTGCAAGGATTGCCACTACATTACCGCGAAGTCGTCTTGCTTTGTCATATGCAGGAGCTGAGTTACACCGAAGCGGCGGAAGTTATTGGTTGCGAAATCGGCACGGTGTGTTCGCGGCTCTATCGTGCGCGGGTGTTACTGGCGAAGAGTTTGGCCGGGTGGAAGCCGGAAGCGGCTGCGGCCCCGATTAAACTGAAGCCGGCGAGGTACGCAATATGAATTGCCCTGAATTCGACAAACTGATCGTTAGCCTGGCGTGCGATACGCTGGCAAGCGGTTCATTGCGTGCACAGGCATTGGCGCATGCCGCAACGTGCGCTCGCTGTGGCGCACGCTTGGCGCAACAACAAATGGCCGCCGAGGGACTGGATGCGCTGGCGGCGCAGGAACAAAGTATTCAAGCGCCAGCACATCTTGGCGCGGCGCTGCTGGCTGAATTTGAACGACAGCGAATGCTTGCCGCGCCGCAAGACGCTCCTTCGGAACCGATTCGCTTTCGCTTGGTTTCGCTGTTGAACTGGCGATGGGCAACGGCAATCACGGCAGTGTTATTTGTTGTTGGACTGACGGCGGTTTTGTGGCGACAACCGGTTCGTCAGACTTCACCAGTGCAAGAAGAAATCGCCACCACAGTGACACCGCTGCCGGTCAACACTTCAACAAACAACGAAACCAAAATGGTGGCGAAGATTTCACCCAAACCAAAGCGAAAGAAAACCGCGCGACACAATGCCGACGAATACGGCGCGTTGATTTCGCTGTTGCCCATCGTTCCCAGCGAAGCGGAAGAGTTCCAACAAGTGGTGAGCATGCAGATTCCGCGTTCGACTTTGCGGCTGTGGGGGTTGCCACTGGATGAAGAAAGCGACAACGAGCAGATCCGCGCCAAAGTGTATTTCAGCGAAGACGGCGTGGCGCGTGCCATTCGGCTGCACAATTGACGGAGAAACGACCATGCGAATGACAATTTTGAAAGCGTTGCTATGCGGTTGCGTGCTGGCCGTGGTGAATGGCCCAGTTGCTGCGCAGGACGCTCGCGGTCAAAAACCGCGTGGCAACGCCGACCAACAGCAAAGGCGAAAAGAAGCGCGACTGGAAAAGGCCGAACCGCAGGAATCCGGCCTGATTCGCACGGAATTCCGCTTCGGCGGCAAGGTCATCAAAAACGCGCCTTACTCCGCCGAAGCCATCACC
>JAEUQO010000155.1 GCA_016789605.1 Acidobacteriota bacterium | reverse complement strand
CTGGATTTGAATGCGCCTTCCATTGAGCAAGAGCCATTCCAACAGAAATTTCCTGCCTTCGGTTTTCCATCGAATCAAAGCAAATCGTCGCACACCGAAATGTTTTTGAAGCGCAAGACGCCCCTTCAGCGAAAAGATTAATGCTTGCCACAAGTGTGTGACGGGCAACGACAACATTTCACCAGAGCTGCCTCAAAATGACCCTACATTTTTCCAGAGCAACAGCAAAAGCGGTTGGTATACCTCAGTGCGAATCATTTGCTAACAAGTGGGGCGGTGGCTGAGGTCTACCTAGGCTCGTAAATCAAGGCCACGACAGGCGTTGTCAGGTCTTTCAGGTCTGCAATTGCCTTTGCCGGGCAGACCTGATGCGCCAACTGAATCAAAGGCTGAAGATAGCCGGAGACCGCAGGCACGTTGGTTGCCCATTGCAAGGCGCAAAACACACTGCACCTATTGAAGCAATGGAGGGCTGACATGCCGATTCGGAACAGACCAAGACTGGTGGCTTCCACGTCGAGTACGACCAAACTTTTTGTGGATGATCTGCGTGAGGTCAGCAGCCTTTCGCGCGACGAAGAAAAGAGCCGGAGCGACGTGATTCGAGAGTTGGTTCACGAGGCGCTGCGCCAGCGCAGATTGCGAGCGTTGGGACGAGACGAGAACGAAAACCACGTGCGCAAAATCTATCAACAGACAGTTGCAGAAGCCGTCGAGCCATTAATGAAAGAGCTTGCCGATCTTCGTCAACAACTGGCAATCGCAGCGGTGCGATCCGCGGAGGGCGTGAAGTCAGACGCTGCTGAGAAAACTTCTGAAATGATGCCGCCACTCCTGTCACATCTGCTGCGCCGGTCCCTCGTGACGGAAAGCATTGTGAAAGTACTGATGACCATCGGCATGCAAAAAGACGGTGTGAGCGCCGAAGAGATCAAAAAACAACTTGCGGTTCAGGATGAAGCGAGCATGCAACAGGCACGCGAATTGATTCAGAAGCTTCCCGGAGATTATGCACGCGCGGTCATGTCTGAAGGCAGTTGAGAACAACGGGACTGGCGCACAGGGTAGCAATAGATCAATGCGATGAAAGTTGTCGTCGTCATCAAAAAGGGACTCGGAGGCAGCGGCGTCAGTCAGGCCGCTCGCTATGTTTCCACGCGTGAACGCGACGAAGAACGCGAAGGTCAGGAAGCGCGCAAACTCTTTTCGGAAGGCGAAGATCGATTGAGCTATTCTCAGGCAAATCGTCTGCTCGGCGATGGTCGCGATCCGAAGACAGATGACGTGCTGCATCTCGTCATCAGCTTTCACCGGGAAGAGGATTTCAATCAGTTGGGAACCAATGAAGAAAAGCGCCTCAGCGGAGTTCGTGAAACAACGCGCGGCACATTGAAAGAGATGGCGGATGCGCTCAACGCCGAGAAGCTTGGCTGGGTCGCCGGCATTCATCGCAACACTGACAATCCGCATGTTCATTTGCTCATCCATCGTGACTATGTTGACAAACAGACCGATCGCGCGAAACGCCTGGACACGTTGCCCAAAGAAATGCGCGTGAGTTGGCAAAAAGCGCCGGACGGAACGCGCATCATCAATCCCGGCCTGTTCAGCCAGACCTTTGAAAAATATCTCGATCAGAACATCAGGCAATTCACAAACGATCAACAAAGAGAGCTTCAAGAAAGGCGGGCTGAGCGTTTGTCGCTCGGCCAGGCAATGGTCGCCGCTGACCGCATTGAGCAACTGCAGGAATCGCTGCGGGCGGCTGATGCTTTTGGTGAGTGGCGACGTTACCGAATTGTGGATGCGCAGGGTCGGCACCGACTGGTTTCTGAATTCGATCTGCGGCAAAAGGCCGATGCGATTGGCAGGCAGGTGACGGCGCAGGTGAAATTCAAACTGCCTGCCGAAGTACGCGCACAGATGCAGCGCGAAGCCGCGACACAGCAAATCGACAAGTCTGACGGTGTGATCAAAAAAATTCGCGGCGCGCGCTTCGCCGACCTCAATGCTCTTGAAATGAAATTGCAGCAAGCCACCTCAGCTTCGCGGCCTGCCATCAGTGAATCAATTGCAATCAAAGAGAAATATGAAGGTGCTGGATTACCGATCCCGACGCCGATCCTTTCGCGCGCCGACCTGGCGCAGTTGCAGAACCGCGCGATCTCACTCGGTGACGCGGAAAAGCTGAAAACGCTAGAAGAGATTCGCATCACGCTGGCGGCTGAAAAAGGCGAGCCAACGCGTCTGGACTCGGAAACAGGACGGCTGCGAGCGCAGCGTTTCGTCGCACAGTCACGCCTGATGGTCGAGCAGCAAACCGCCGCCAGATTTGAAGAGACAAAACACCTTCGGCAATGGAGTGCAGGCAACGACGAACGCCAGACGAAAGATTCTCTGGCTGGAATTGAATCGGCGCTGGCTGCCGCGACTGATCAAGCAAAGTTCATCGGCGCGCGGAGCATTCACTGGAACGACGATCATCGCGAAAGAGCGCGTGAGAAAGCTGATGCGTTAAGCAGACAGCGCGCGGAAATCCTGGGCCGGATTGCGGACGAACGCGCGAAGCTTTCGGAAGAAGTAAAGCGTCGGGCTGAAGTGGTCAAAGCCATTGATGGAATTTTTGCCGAGGAGAAAGAACGGCATCGCAGTGAAGGCCGCGAAATGCCAGCGCCAATCTTCACCGAGCAGGATTTGAGAGAGCTTGAGGCGCATGCCGCTCGCCGTCACAATCCGGCGTTTTATCGAACGCTGACAACTATTGAACGAGCACACGATGCGCGTCGTCAGCGCAGTCCGAAGGAGATTGCCCGTGAGAGATTCAGCCGAGCTAGTGCGCGCGAGCTGATGGCCGGAATTGAGGTGCGAGAATCAGAAGGTAGAGTGGAAAGATTCGACGAACGACGCACGAAGATGATGGTGATTACGAAAGAAGGAAGCGGCGCGGAAATCATTCTTGCTCGCCTGGCTGATGTTGAGCCGAAGTCGCCGTTGGAGCATCTCTTCAAACCGTTCCTGACGCGAAGTGACAAGTATCAAGAGGTAGCAGCAGCGGTTGAGAGATATGGCGAGAGTGTTCATCAACAACACGAACAGAACAGAGCAGCTTTTGCCGTGCTGGCTGAGGCGACCCGGAGCTACGAACAGGCCTTTATCAGGTTGAATCAAGGAGAGCCATTACCGCGCCCGCAATTCACTGCTCGTGAAATCAGCCGACTCGAATTACAAGTCATCAGAGAGAACGATCCGGAGCTTCGTGAACAATACGTGAAGCTCTATCGCGAGACATTGGAAGAACCGCGTCAAGACTTCCCACGCGCGATCACTCTCGACCCGTCAGAAACTAGGGAGCTTCTTGATCTGAAACGCGCCGCGCCGTTCATCAGAGATACCGAACGCCAGCCTGAAATGGATATTGAACGGTAAAGAAGGCACGCAAGCAATCATGAGTGACAGAGAGGTCTTCAATTCGGATTTGAGGTTAATGGAATTGGCCGCGCGAAATCCCTCGCTCGGAGGGCGCGAACTGCTGCAGGAGATCATCGAACGCGGTTCCGCGCCCGAAGAGACGGAACGTCTGCAAGCGCGGGACTCATACGCGGCGCCGGCAGCGCGTGAACTGGATCACCCAGATTACCGAACACCGGTCGAGCAAGCAAACTGGTTGAACGAACACAGCCAGACGATGCGCGATTTGTACGAGCACGGCGCCGGAATCAAGGGCGATGTGCTGATCATCCCGGCAGAAGAGTATGAACTCAGCGACGAACGCGAGAAGCCATTCATCACAACCTTGTTTTACGCGCTGCAAAAGATTGACGACATTGAAAGAGCACGCGAATTTCACGAACTGGCGCTTGCCATTAGCGGCGAAACGGCGGATGCGCGCACACAAATCGCAGTCTTCAAGACCTACTACGACCGGATCAGGCGCGGCGAACGAGAAGGTCGGTATGAGACTGACAAAGCTGAAGCTTTAACGAAGGCGCTGGAAGAGATGCGGATGATCGCTGCCGAGATGGCGAGGCTCGAAACGCGTGAGAGCGCGGACGCCATTCAGGCAGCGGAAGATCGTGAAGATGAAGTTCTCGATGGCAGATTGAATATGGCTGCACGCCGAATCAATTTGCGCGAGGAATCGCTGCGTCTGCCCGCAGGGCTGCGCTACGAACAGAAAGAGCGTCTGGTGAGCTTAACGATCCCAGAAATTGACCGCCGGCTTGAGCGCGGCGTCAGCCGTGAGGCAATCTTTAAGGCGATTGACAGAACGATGTTCCGGCCTGACCCCGCCGAGTATCTGCGCAAACTTGCAGAGCTTGCTGATAAGCCAGCAGACGAGGCGCCTGAACGCCCGATAAGCAGAGAAGAATATCTTGAAAGCCAGCTAACGTTGCTCCAACTGTGTGAACAAGAGCGTCTGCATTTGCGCGAATTGAAAGCCGTGCACATTGGCGATGAACTGGAACCTCACGAGGACGCGCGCCTCAGTCAAGTTGAAAATCTCGCTCGGCGGCTCAGGCAAGGGTTGGGTAGGAATGTTCCGGATAACCAGACTGGCCGCAACGCACACTCTCGACTGTTTATAAGCCTGCCGGAACGTGGAGTCGGAGAGAATGCGTTTCGTTTGCCGGTGAGCAGCGTGAAGGTTTATGAAACAATGGCAAAGATTGCGGCAAGCGAGAAATTGCCGCTGCAAACCTGGGCCGGCAAAGAAGGCCCAGAAGTCAGATTGGCGTTGACGAAACGTGAGGCCGATGAACGCAGCAGAATCGGGGCCTTTCTCAAGAATTATGTGGATGAGAGATTGCGCGATCCCGAAACGCGCGCACTCAATCGTTCATCTGCGTTCCGTGACGCGCGCACCGCAATTTTCAACACCACTACGCCAGAAGCACTTGGTCACATCGCGGCTGATTTGCTGCGCGTCAATGACCGTCGGAGTGAGGAATTGCGGCGGCATCGCGCCGCGCCGGAAAAGTCTCCGCTGCCTTCCGTGATGCCGTTGAACGCTTGGGAGCGAAATCTGCTTTTCAATGGCCGCGCACCGGATCATCATACTGCCGAGATGCGCGAACTGCGCTTAAATTACGGGCTATCAAGAAGAGACCGTTCAGCGCGAATCGCTGATCTTCGTGATGGAATGATTGAGCCTTCACCATCACTCAAGGCAATCCTGCGGGAGCTTGAAACCAGAAAAACAGCCAGAGCCATCGCGCATTTCCAAGCCAGCGTCATCAACGAAAAGATGAACAGTACGGGCAATGTGAATCTTTATCTGCTGAGTCAACGGATCGCACCTCACGAACGGACATACCTCTATGAGTTTAGTGAAGAAAGAAAAAAGGATTTATTGAGATTGCCGTCCGCTGGGCGATCCGAAGCTGTCAAAGACAGCAACCCTGCCAAACTGCCTGTCACTCGCGCCTTCGGTGCAATTCCCAAAGAAAACGCCACCTTTCGTGAATACATGGCGAAGATGGGAAGCATCGAACGGCAACTGCTGAATGAAGCATTGATCGAGCGAGGAATTGAATTTGAAAAAACAGCTTCAGGACAAACCGGCGACAGGTTGACCATTACCGAAGCGCGCGCCTTGCTCCCTGAATCGCAGCAGCGGGAAATCCGCTTCCGCGCCAGAAATCTAGCGTGGCAGAGCCTGGTGCCGGAAGAGACGTTTGATCGCAATCCCTTGCCCGAGGCAGTGCGGATCAGCGATACAGTCGCTCACATTCAGGAGCATCTTCAGGAAAGAGCCAGCATCGCGCAGGCTGTCCGTAATGGCTTTGTTGCTGAGAGGATTCGCTCCAGCGAAATGGCTTCGGGGGAGTCAAAAATCGGCAAAGCTTCGTTTCAGGTAATACAGAAAGGACGCGAGCAATTTGTTCAATCAGCGATTGATTCACTCAACTCTGCTGATGCACGCAGGCTGGCGGAGCTTGACCGTTACGCTGCGCAGACGCGTGAAGACGTCTATCGTGCTTTTGAACTGCTCGACGTTCACCGCCGGGACCTTGATCTAGTCCGCGCACACAATGGCGAGCGAGTTCAAAAGGAAGATATTTTGGATCGCGTGAATCAGTTCCGACCGGAAATGGTGAAAGCGACGGAAGCCGTAAGGCTGTCCTCGCAACTTCATCAGCAGCTCTCGTTTTCTACAGCACAGCTTCAAGCAGAGCACACTGCCGGACTGGCAAAGGAATCGAGGCCAGTTTCTCTCTCTTTGTATGTTCCGTCGGATCGTGAATGGCATTTCGACAATTTGCGCGAAGTGCTGAATGTCGAGTTGAGCAGATCGCAAAGCGGAGACAGGAGACCTGAAATTGAGCGTTCCCACCAAGCGGATGACATAACCAGAGATCATTGACGATCCCGCCGCAACTCACCAACTTTTCTCGGCCAGGCGCCCAACACTTTTGAGTGGGAACTCAGCCTTCATCAAACATTACAAGTCAAAGCAATTGAATTCGTTTTGGATTGCGGGGTATATTGAAACGCCCCGGTCATGAGAGACATTTTCCACAAAACGCCTTTCATGAACACAACTTATCTGACCCGAAGGTTGAAAACGATCTGCCCATTACACTCTTCAACTTGATCGCCAGGACACCGGCCTTCTGCAAACCAGGCCTGAACATTTTGTTTCGGGATCAATAAAGGAAAGGATGATGACCACTCTCGAAGACTTGCAACCGAATGCCGCCGTGCGAGGGATTCTTCCGGATTCGATGGTAACTGTTGTACGTGGGTGTGGTTCGGCTCGGATGCTCTGGCACTGACCTCCAAAACGCTTGCTGGCAAAGTAGCCAATCAACTGCTTCACCGCCACGATGTGCGTATTCGCACGCATCGTGAACACGGATTCGCATCCAACGGCTCTGACGCAGGTTTGGTGAGGCCGATACGAGGTACGGTAAGCTGAGAGGATGAAGACTTTACTGGCTAGCCCGCAGCTTCTCAAGCTGGAAAAGATCATTCAGCAAGCCGATCTGATTACACTCGTGATGAGCAGTAAGCGCGACTCTGCGCAGAGTCCTTCCTGCCAAATGGTCTCTAGCAAAATTCATAGCCACTATGAACGAACCGTGGCCGATTTGCCGTGGGAAGGCATCAAGGTGAAGCTTCGCTTGCGGGTCCGCAAGTTCTTTTGTCGCAATTCATCATGCAAGCAATGTATCTTCTGTGAGCGACTGCCCGAGGTGGTAGCTCGTTACGCGCACCGCACGCAGCGGCTCAATGAAGCGCTTTCCTTAATTGGCTTCGCGCTTGGCGGAAGAGCAGGCGCGCGTACAGCGAAGAAACTGGGCCTGCAGACCGCGGCCGATTCCATCTTGCGTCGTGTGCACGCCGCTGCCACTCTGCCTGCTGAGCGGCTCAATGTGCGCGTGCTGGGGGTAGATAATTGGGCGCTCAAGAAGGGCCAGCATTACGGCACGATTCTGGTGGACTTGGAGAAACGACAACCAATTGATTTGTTGCTAGGGCGAGAATCGGCACCATTGGAGGAATGGCTCAAGCAGCATCCTGAGGTCGAGATTATTACCCGTGATCGTGCTGGCGCTTATGCTGATGGGGCACGTCAGGGCGCACCGCAAGCGCAACAAGTGGCTGATCGCTGGCACTTGCTCAAGAACGCTAATGATGCTTTTGAGCGTCTTCTACAAAAACATCAGAAAGTAATTCGCGAGGCAGTTGAGCAAATCCCTGCCCCGCTAGAGGCGACAGCTTCAGACGAGGCTGCTGACTCGCACGTTGTTCCAGCCACGGCGCGTGAATATGTGCGCAGTCGAGCCGAACAAGAACAGCGGCAAAGATTTCATCACGAGCGGAAAGCGCGTTATGACCGCGTGCAAGAGTTGAAGCGCCAAGGTCACACGATCATTCAGATCAAGCAACACCTGGGCTGGAGTTATAGTCTGGTCGCGGGCTTTTTCCGGGCCGATGAATATCCAATCCTCCGGCGCCGCAAAGGTCGCAGTTGCCTGGATAAATTTGATGCCTATCTGCGTGAGCGCTGGAATGCTGGCTGTCACAACGATCAGCAGCTTTATCGCGAGCTAGTTGAGCAAGGCTATGGTGGTAGTAAGTTGACAGTGCGTCGGCACGTACAGTTATGGCGTCAGCAGGGCCTAAAACCATTGCCGCCGGCGCCGAAGAAGTTGTCCGTTCCTGGCCCGCGCTCCTGTGTTTGGCTGTTGCTCAAGGACGAGCAAAAACTGACAGAGGAAGAGGGGCAAGTGCGCAAGGCGATCTTGGAGGCGAGCCCAACCATCAAACAAGGACTTGAGCTAGTGCAGTTATTTCGCGCAGCAATCAGTAGTCGGAGTGAAGAGAAGCTGGTGGCTTGGATGGAGACTGCGGCGAAGAGTGAGCTTCAGGAATTTGAAAATTTCGTGATGGTTTTACGCCGCGATGAGGCAGCGGTGCGTGCTGCGGCCAGTTCTGACTGGAGCAACGGTCAAACCGAGGGACAGGTCAATCGCTTAAAGACACTCAAGCGTCAGATGTATGGTAGAGCCAAGTTTGATTTGTTGCGAGCACGCGTGCTGAATGCCACCTAAAGGTTGGTTGAGGAAAGCTCATGTCGGGAAACCAGACTCAATTCACCAAACTTGCGTCAGAGCCGATGCTTGCCAATCAGCGTTCATCTTCGTGCGAATACCCAACGATGAGGCCCGAATCGAGGTCGTTGAAGTGGGACGCTCATGGAGTTTTGATGGCGATGGCGAGTTGTTCCGGCTGGTTTCCGAAGCGCATCGTATTCGCCTTGCCCACTTGTTCGATCCGGTGCTGGCTGTCCATGCTTCAGTCGTTGATCCGTTACCGCATCAAATCACGGCAGTCTACGAACATCTGCTGCCGCGACAACCGCTGCGATTCCTGCTGGCCGATGATCCGGGCGCGGGCCAAACGATTATGGCGGGATTGTTGATTAAAGAGTTGATCGCGCGCGGCGACCTGCAACGCTGTCTGGTGGTCTGCCCCGGCAGTCTGGCGAAGCAGTGGCAGGATGAATTGATTGTCTGCGATGAAGCCCACAAGATGTCGGCCACATTTTTCGGCGGCGAGATCAAATACACCAAACGTTACAGGCTGGGCCAATTGCTTTCGACGCTGACGCGCCACTTCCAGTTGATGACGGCGACGCCGCACAATGGCAAGCAGGAAGACTTTCAGCTTTTCATGGCTTTGCTGGATGGCGACTGTTTTGAGGGGTGTTTCCGCGATGGAGTTCATACCGTAGACGTTTCCGATCTGATGCGCCGGATGGTCAAAGAGAGCTCGGTCAAATTCGACGCCACACCGCTTTTTCTTGAACGCATCGCCAGTACGGTGCAGTACAAACTCTCCAATGCCGAGGCGCAGCTTTTCAAAGATGTCACTGATTACGTGTGCGAAGAGTTCAACCGCGCCGAATCGCTTCAAAACGACAAACAGGCAGGCACAATCGGGTTCGCGCTGACGATCTTGTAACGCCATCTGGCCTCTTCACCCGCAGCGATCCATCAATCGCTGCGCCAACGCTGCGAACGTCTGGAAGGAGGGTTGCGCGAGCTGGAATTGTTGCAGCGAGGCGCGACCGCTACGAGCCTCCTCACTGAGCAATCTGCGCCACTGGTTTTGGATGGGGAAGAGATGCAAGACCTGGAAGAGGCACCGGATAACGAGGTTGAAGTGGCGGAAGAAGAGATACTGGATCGAGCCACCGCTGCACGAACGTTTTCTGAGCTTAAAGCTGAGATTGAAACGCCGAAGCGACTGAAAGCCAGTGCGCTTTTTGTGCGCCGCAACGGCGAGGGCAAAAAATGGCGCGAGTTGGCCAGACCGTTCGGTAAAATCTTAACGCTCGCTGTGCTGCACAAATTGGTTGTGTGGAAGGCTGCTGCCAAAGATGAAAACCTTCCGAGAAGTGGAAAGAATGACTTTGTGGAACCTGTCAATGACAGAAATGAATGTTACTACCGACATAATGTATGTTTGAATGATTGTGCATAGATAAGATGTGATGCCGAACGGCAAGCAGGCCGGGCCAACTGTGACACAAAGCTATTCACCTACTTCAAAAAATTAGGTAACAAATATGGAGACACCTGGATCGTGGCATGAGTATTTCGAGGCCCTCGCCCCAATAACAATAAAGGGATATGACACCGAAAAACTATACAGTCGCAATCTGCCGTCTCTAACGGTCGTAGAAAAATCGGCTTGATACTGTTCTTTGTGGTATGTATCGCAGCATTTGCTGTCTTTGGTACGCTACAAGTTCAAGTGCAACAAGGCGGCTCGACGCGGTAGGTGTATGACGACAACGGGCGCCTGCTCGCGGTCGTCGCGCCGAACAGTGGGGCGAAAGTGTATGAGTACAACGCGGCGGCGAGTCCCCTCGCGATTCGACGCAATGTAGCGACGGCGCTCGAAGTGCTCGATATCTCACCGCGCAAAGGCGTCCGGGGGGGCCAGTGACGATCATCGGCACGGGGTTCAGGGGCGGTGTGCAGAGCGTCGCGTTCAACTAGACAGCCGCGCAGGTAGTGTCGGTGCAAGCGCCGGTGCTGATCGTCACGGTGCCCAGCAGTGCAACGACGGGCCGATCCCTATGACGACGCCAACTGGGAGCGCGGCGACAAATCTCAGCCTTTTACCGCGCGTGGCCTTCGTGTGCCATCGTAGTAGTGTGACGCCGCAGTCAATAAGTAGCCCGTCACAGCGAGCTACGCAATTCCTCTCGAACGTATAGCAACCTAAACGAAAGGTGCATTGATGAAAAGCGAAATAAAAAGATGGCTCTTCTTGTTGCTGACAATTCCTGCCGTCACGATAGGCTGGGGCGTCACTGCTCATGACGAGTCTAGTGCCACGCTCTTTGCCCCTTCCAACGCCCGCACCGCCGATGGCCAATTGATCCCGGTCGAGCAATTCATCCCAGCGTCGCGTTGCCTTAAATGCCATCAAGACACCCACGCTGCCTGGTCGCAATCGCTGCATCGCAACGCCGCGCGCGAGCCGTTTTACCGCGAGAGCGCCGATATTCTGCTCAAGACACGGGGCATCGAATTCACGCGCCATTGCGAGTCGTGCCACACGCCGGTTGCGCTCTTTTCCGGGGCGCTAAGCAAAGATGCGCCCAAGCAAACTGCGCCCTTTACCAAGTTGGATGACGAAGGCGTGACGTGTTCGGTCTGTCATTCTGTCACTGAAGCCCGGCTGAATGGCACTGGTAGTTACACCATTCGCCGCCCGGCGTTGTTGGCGAAAGAAGATGGCACGCCTGTCTTTGGGGATTTCACTGATGAACAGATCCTGGCCGATGTACCGGGACACAAACGCGCGGTGATGAATCCAACCTTACGTTCGCCGGAATTCTGCTCGACCTGCCATAAAGTGGATGCGCCGCCTGCGCTCAATGGCTACAAGCATATACGCGGGTTTTCGGCCTATGACGAATGGCAGCAATCCGGCGCTTCACAAGAGTCCGTCTTGCCATTTTATCCGCGTGAGATGCGCAAGGATTGTCGCGCCTGTCATATGCCCAAAGTGGAAAGCCTGAATGATCGCGCGGCCAAAGAAAAGATGATTGCTTCGCATCGCTGGCTGGGGGCGAATACGGCTGCGCCGCTCTTTTATGGACAGACCAAACAGGCTGACCTGACAGCAGACTTTCTGAAAAAAGAGGTGCTTGAAGTAGACATCTTCGCGTTGCGCCGCAATGCCACCGGCGAACTACTCGCACCACTCGACGCCACCAGCCTCCTCGAACTGAAGCCAAACGAAGAGATCACCGCCGAAGTCGTCGTCTCCAACCGCAACGCTGCGCATTCCTTCCCGCCCGAAGTGCGCGACTTGTACGAAGCCTGGGTTGAATTTGAGGTGTTGGATGCACGCGGTCAACGCGTCTTCCACAGCGGCTTTGTCAAAGCTGACGGCATGCTGGATGAAGCGGCGCACGTCTACAAACAAATCATCCTTGATGAACAAGGTCGCCAGATTACGCGCCATCAGATTTGGACCACGAACATTAAGGCGTATGACAACACGATCTTACCTGGCCGATCTGATGTTGCTCACTTCCGGTTTCGTGTGCCTGTGAAGCGTCCAAATTCCAAACTGAATAGGTCAGTTAACCCAAACGATTGGACTTTGCGCGTCAAAGTGCAGTACCGCCGCTTCAATCACGAATATGTCAGCTATGTCCTTGCGCAGCGGAGAAAAAAACTGACAGTCCCTATTGTGCAAATGGCACAAACAGGCTTAACATTCCGATACGTCAGTCCGCTCAAACAGTCTGTGACATCAATACAATTTCGCAACGATGGTCTTCCGCAATGGAAACGCTGGAATGATTACGGCATTAGCCTGTTGGAACAGGAACAGTTTGGCGAGGCAGCTCTTGCGTTTCGCCGAGCTGCCGAACTCAGTCCCGCCGATTCAAGCTTGTTGGTTAATGCGGCCATAGCTGAGTTGCGCACCGAACGTTATGCGCATCAGGAACGACCCCAACTTAACAAGGCCGCTGAGTTAATTGCGCGCGCGCTGGCATTGCCAGAAGCCAACGACAGTACTAAGCCTTCATACGTCAGGACGCGTTATTACCGCGCCTTAGTCTGGCGTGCTGAAGGGCGATTGGCAGACGCAGCGGCTGAGTTGCAGCAGCTAGCGCAGATTTACCCGCGTGACCGCGAAGTGCAACGGCAATTGGCACACACGCTTTATGGCTTGGGCCGATTGACTGAAGCGCGAACCGCATTGGAGTCCATCATCAACATTGATCCGACAGACTTCGGGGCTTATGAATACTTGGTGCCTATTTTCCTTAGTGCAGGATTGAAGGTGCAGGCAGACCGGGCGCGTGAGCTTTATTTGCAATGGCGCGATGACCCCTTGGCGGATGGCGTTGCGGCACGGTTCTTTGCCGCACATCCGCAATGGGCGGATGAACGCATACGCTGGCACATTCATAGCAAAGATTCATCGAAGCGTCCGATTTTAACGGGAGGACAAGCCGCAGCGGTGAAGTAAGGCTTATCCTCTCGATGAAGCCAACTTGTTAGCGAGATCAGCAAAGGTGGCCGGCCTAATGAGCGCTCAGAAAGATAGCTATTCCTACTTGACGCCAGCTTGGCTTGGCCGTTTGGCAATCTGCTTGCTTGGAGTCGTCTATCTCCTCTTTCCTGTGCCTTTGCAGGCACAGCAGGGCGGTAGTACCTATTACGTATACGATGGGAATGGCCGCTTGCGTGCCGTAGTCTCGCCCACGGGTGAGGCCGCAGTCTATGACTACGACCCGGCCGGCAATTTCACCGCGATCAGGCGGCTGGGCGTCAATGCTGTGGAATTGCTCTCTTTTACTCCCAAGGTCGGGGCCATCGGCGACCGCGTGACCTTTTATGGCGTAGGCCTGGGCACAGGCGTGAGCAATGTCTCGTTCAATGGTGTCAGTGCACAGGTTCTCGAATCCACTCTGACCAAAGTCGTGGCTGCTGTACCGCTTGGCGCGACGACCGGACTGGTCAGCATCACGAACCCGCGCGGTACGGTCACAACGACAGAGCCTTTCACCGTCAAAGGCGTCACGATCCTGCCCACCGCAGCCACAGTAGTCACGGGCGAGCATCTGCAATTGATCGCCCTCGTTTCAACTCCTTCGGGCAATCAAAGCGTGCGCTGGACGGTCAATGGCGTCGAGGGCGGCAACAATACGGTGGGAACGATTACCACAGCCGGACTCTATACTGCGCCTGATTTGCCTCCCGCCCAACCCAGCAACACCTTCACCGTCCGGGCTACCAGTCTGGCCGATACCACGCTCTTCCGCGAAGCGGTGGTCACCGTCAGGAATTTAGCCTTTATCAATTCAATCCCCGCTGCGGCAGTGGCCGTGCGCGTCGGGCAGAATGATCCTGCGAGTACGTTGACGACCGCAGCGCCGGTTGCGGCAGCAGTGGCTGTGCGCGTCGGGCAGAATGATCCCGCGAGTACGCTGACGATCGCAGCGCCGTTTGCCGCAGCCGTGATGGTAAATACTGGGCCGCGCATCGCGGCCATCGCGCCCGCTCAAATTACCAGAGGCGTGGCGACGGTCGTCACCATCACAGGCTTGAATTTAAGTGGCACGACCGTGCTGAGGTTTTTTGGTAATGGCGGTGTGCTTGACAGCACAGTCACCGCAACAAGTTTGAGCGTGAATGGCGCAGGCACTTCGCTCACCGCCACCATCACGGCCAGCGGTGGCGCGGCCTTGGGGCAACGGTTGGTTGTGGTCTCCGCCACGGCTGGTAACTCGCTCGCCTTTGAGACGGGCACAAATCTGATTCAAATCAATCCCTGAGCAGAACAGCTTAACTGCTGATTCCGCCTAATCAAGGAGATGAATATGGGCGCAAAGCAAAACGAATGCTTGCAACGCTCGCACGGGCGGGCCAGAAGCTGGGCGATGCTTGGTGTGTTGGCATTGCTATACGGATGTGTGTTGCTGCCCGTTAGCGCGCAGACTTTTAACAGCGGTTCGACCGGCGCGGATGGCGCGTTGAGTGACACGGTCTTTCCGGCCAGTTGTACAAAAAATTCATCGAGCCTTGTCATTACCTGCACATTGCCTGAAAGCGGGGTTTACAATTTCACGACTATAAATCTCCCCCAAGGTTACACGCTCAAATTCAATCGCAATTCGCGCAATACGCCGGTGACGCTGTTGGCGAGTGGGAATGTGACGATCGGGAAAATCAATCTCAACGGAACAACACCTAGCTCAACGGTAGTAGGGTTTGGCGCTCGGCCCCCTGGTGGTCTTGGCGGACCCGGTGGATTTGATGGCGGTGGCGGCGGCTTTAAGTTTGATCCATTCTTTTCCGGCATTGGAGGCGATGGACCAGGTGGCGGTGGTGGCGGTGGTGTAAGCGGTGTGACTTTAGGCGGTGGCGGCGGCGGAGGTTTTTTTACTAACGGAACTGATGGTAATAGTTCAAATGCGGCGCTTATTGGACGAGGTGGTTTGCGCTATGCGACTAAAACTTTACTCCCACTCATTGGTGGTTCAGGGGGGGGGGGGGGGGGCTGGCGTCGCGTGGGGTTTTGTTGGTGGTGTGGGTGGGGGGGGGGGGTGGAGGGGGGTGGCTAGGTTGGGGCCCCCAACAAATTGATCAAGTTAAATTTG
>JAEUQO010000137.1 GCA_016789605.1 Acidobacteriota bacterium | reverse complement strand
CACGTCTACGCGTTGTGAGACGTCGGCTTTGACGGCGATGGCATTGCGCCGCATGGCCTGAATCAGGCTGACGGTTTCGGCAGCGCCTTTTTCGTTGCGGTGATAATTGACAATGACGGCGGCGCCGTTGCGCGCCAGCGCCAATGCGGTTGCGGCTCCGATGCCGGAACCGGCCCCGGTGACGATTGCGACTTTTCCTCTAAGATCGAATTGTGCAGCCATAGTATTCAGACTTTCTTTCCCCGAATTCACACCAAGAAGCGCGAAGGCACATCCGGTTTCTTGGTTTCGCGGCAGTTATTCCTCGTAATACCGTTTCCCTTGTAACTTCTCCGGCAAACAGACCATGTCCGTTTTGGCGTCTTCGTAATCGTGCGCATATTTGTAATCTTTGCCGTAACCCAGGCCTTTCATCAACCCGGTCGGAGCATTGCGCAAATGTAACGGCACCGGTTCAGCTTGGGTGGCGCGGGCGTCCGCGGCGGCGGTTTCATACGCCAGCGCGATTTTGTTCGATTTGGGAGCGCGCGCCAGATAAATCGCGGCTTCGGCCAGCGCGTATTTCGCTTCGGGCAAACCGATCAAGTGCGTGGCCTGTTGCGCGGCGACGGCGACAACCAGCGCTTGCGCATCGGCCAGGCCGATGTCTTCTGACGCGTGATGGACGATGCGCCGGGCGATATACATCGGGTCTTCGCCCGCCTCGATCATACGCGCCAACCAGTACACGGTGGCGTTGGCGTCGGAATTGCGAATGGATTTGATGAAGGCCGAAATCAGGTTGTAGTGCTGTTCGCCGGTTTTGTCGTACAAGGCGGCAACGCGTTGCAACGCTTCGCGCAAATCTTCGTCACTGATCCGGCGTTGGTTATGTTCGTCCGGTTTGGCCGACGTCGCCGCCAGTTCCAGCGTATTGAGTGCCGTGCGGGCATCGCCGCCAGTTGATTCCGCAAGCTGTCGCAACAGGTCTTCGCTGGCGTCGGCGTTTAGTTTGCCCAAGCCCCGCTCGGTATCTGCCAGTCCGGCGGCCAGAATTTGGACGATTTCGTCTTCGGTCAACTGCTTGAGGACGAAGACTTTCAAACGCGACAACAACGCGGAATTGATTTCAAACGAAGGGTTTTCGGTCGTGGCTCCGATCAGGATGATCGTGCCGTTTTCGACGTAGGGCAAAAACGCGTCTTGCTGGGCTTTGTTGAAACGGTGGATTTCATCCACAAACAAAACCGTGCGGCGACCCTGACGCGTGCGTGTGTCGGCGGCTTCGCTCATGACCTGGCGAATCTCTTTGATCCCCGACGTAACAGCGGAAAAAGGCACAAAATGTGCGGACGTGCGTTCGGCGATGATGCGCGCCAACGTCGTTTTGCCCGTGCCGGGCGGGCCCCAGAACACCAGCGACGTCAACCGGTCTTCTTCGATCAGGCGGCGCAACAGCTTTCCTTCGCTGAGCAAATGCGTCTGGCCGATGAATTCCGTTAGCGTGCGCGGACGCATGCGTTCTGCCAGCGGGGCCGTTTGGGGATCGCTGGCAAATGCGCTGCGCGCAGGTCGGGCAGCCTCTTCCATACCGGGCAAGTCAGGAAACAGGCTGGCATTTTGCTTGCTGCTTGGCATGGCAGCAGCATAGCACGGCGTGTGCGGCGGCTCCCAGCGCTTGACGCCAACGCTGACAAGTCCCTAGCATGCAGCGCGTTAGGATTAAGCCTTGTCTTAAGCCTGCTTGGTTTTTGGTCAACGGCAGGCTCTTTTTGTTGGTGCGGAGGGGTCACAACCTATGTCGCCGGGAGAAATTTTATTGCGCGCTCATTTTGCCGATGCCTTCCGGCAGATCACCAAAAAGCCGGATTCGCCGGAAATCCATGTCTCGTTCTATCCCTTTGCCGGATTGAACCACACGATTCGCATCCGCAAACAGCGGGTGTATGTGCGTGTCTCAGACATCATGCGCGACGCTCCGACGTCGGTGCATCGCGCGTTGGCGTTCATCCTGGTGGCAAAACTGTTCAACAAACGCGTGGGCGTCGAACATCAAAACCTTTACCGGCAATACGCCTATTTGCCACAGGTGCAACGGGCGACCGATCTGGCGCGCCAGCAACGCGGACGCAAACAATTGACCGGCGCGGTCGGCGGTTATTACAACCTCGACCGCATGTTCGCCAAACTCAACCGCCGATATTTTGACAACGAATTGCCGCTGCCGGCCTTGAGCTGGAGCGCACGTCGCACCAAACGCATTCTGGGTCATCACGATTATGTGCACGAAGCCATCGTCATCAGCCGTTCGCTGGACAGTTCCGACGTCCCGGAATTTCTGGTGGAGTTTGTGCTGTATCACGAAATGCTGCATATGAAACACCGTCCGCGCGTGCAAAATGGCCGCCGCGTATATCACACCGCCGCCTTTCGCGCGGATGAACGCCGTTTTGAATGGTACGAACAGGCGATGGATGAACTGGACCGGCTCAGCAGCCGGAAATAACAACAGATGATCTATTGCGGCAATTGACAGCTGCCACTTTATCAAATGCACATCGGAATTGACGCCCACGCCATTGGCGCACAACAGGGCGGAAATGAAACTTACATCCGCAATTTGATTCGCGCGTTGGCGGCGCTTGATGCCGACAACCGGTACACGATCTATCTGGCCAATGCCCAGGCGGCGGCGGAATGGCAAAACGGATTTGTCGCGCAGCATCCGAATTTTTCCGTCCGGTTGTTGCCGCCGCCGACGCCGCTGGTGCGTGTGCCGGTGTTTTTGACGTATGAATTGCGTCGTCGTCCGGTGGATGTGCTGCACGTGCAATACACTGCGCCGCCGTTTTGTAATGCGCCGGTCGTGGCAACCATTCACGATCTGGCGTTTGAACATCTGCCCGAAACGTTCACGCGACGCGGCAGCCTGCAGTTGAAATTGACCGTTCGTCGTACCGCGCGCCGCGCCGCCCGTATCGCCACCGTCTCGGAATATTCCCGCCAGGATTTGCTGCGCACCTATCGCCTTGCGCCGGAAAAAGTCGTTACGACTTACAACGGCATCGAGCCGCATTTCACCGCGCAGCCACGCGCCGCCGATGAAGCGGCGCAGGTGCGTCAGCGATTTGGCATTGCAAGGGGATTTTTGTTGGCGGTCGGCAGTTTGCAGCCGCGCAAAAACCTGGAGCGGTTGATTCGCACCTATGCCCGATTGCGCCGTGAACAACCGGACTTTGCGCCGCAACTGGTCATTGTCGGGCGCAAGTTGTGGTTGGCCGAAAGCATTTTTGCCGAAGTCAGTCGGCAACCCTGGGCGTCGGATGTGATTTTGACCGGCTATGTCGGCGACGATGATTTGCCGGCGTTGTATCGCACGGCGTCAGCGTTTGTGTATCCTTCGCTGTTTGAAGGCTTCGGCCTGCCGCCGCTCGAAGCAATGGCGTGCGGCACGCCCGTCATCACCAGCAACATTTCCAGCTTGCCCGAAGTCGCCGGTTCGGCTGCGCTGTTGGTTGATCCGTTGAACGAACAGGAACTGGCGGCGGCATTGCAACGCATTCTCAATGATCAGCCGTTGCGCGCGCGTTTGCGTGCGGAAGGCGTGCGCCAGGCGGCGAAATTCACCTGGCGGGACGCGGCGGAAAAAACCTTGCAACTGTACCGCGAGAGTTACGAGGCGCGCGCTTGAACGCCAAACCCACATCCCGGATTTCTCCCGACAATCTGCCAGCTTGCGATTTGTGCGGCGCACGAGACGCCGTCTTTGTGTTGTCTACTGCACGTCTGGATGGCCCGTTGATGCGTTGTCGCCGCTGCGGACTCTATTACGTGATCTTGCCGGAAGCCTTGCCTGCGCCGTCGGTGGCGCAAAATCATAGCCAACAAACTGCCGCCGAAATGGAACGTCTGGCCGCGCG
>JAEUQO010000122.1 GCA_016789605.1 Acidobacteriota bacterium | reverse complement strand
CAAGACGTTCGATTACAACTCGCACGAGCGGTTGAAAGAAGCGATCGAAAAGAAAATCTTTGCCGATGTGAAAGACCTGGTAAAAATCACGACGTCCGTCAAAACACCGGACGCCGACCAATTGCGTCGCTTTAACGAAGTGGCTGACCGGTTGGTGAAAGAACACGGCTATTGCGCGGTTTGCGCCAACGAATTGCTGAGTTACGTCGGCACGCTGCTCTCACGTTAAGGCGAGGGCTGTCGTGCATACTTGCTTACGCCCGCGCTGTTGATGTGTGCAGCGCGGGTGTTTTGCTTTGAGTGACTGTTATGTCTGTTCAACGAAACGATTGGTCGTTACAACGCAAAGGCATCATTGATCAGGAACGCCACAAAGAGCGGATCAAAGACGCCATCAAAAAGAACCTCGGTTCGATCGTTTCGAACGAATCCATCATCCTGTCGAACGGGCGCAAAACGGTCAAAGTGCCGATGCGCGCGTTGGACGAATACAAATTCCGGTTTGATCAGCGCAAACGCAAACACGTCGGCCAGGGCGACGGCAAAGCCAAAGTCGGCGATGTCATCGGACGCGAAAACGGTCAGGGGCAACCCGGCGACGCACAGGCAGGCGATAATCCGGGCCAGGATTATTACGAAGCCGATGTCGAAATTGACGAGATTGCCGCGCTGATTTTTGCCGATTTGCAATTGCCGTTTTTGGAAGAAAAAGCCAAACAGGCGGTGCAATCCAAAACCACCCGGTTTACGGAAATTCGTCGCACGGGCGTGCTTTCCAATCTGGACAAACGGCGCACCGTGATGGAAAACATCCGGCGCAATGCGCGCGAGCAAGGCAAAGCCAAAATCGGCGGTTTCAAAAAAGAGGACATGCGGTTCAAAAGCTGGGAAGAAGAAGTCCGCTATGAATCCAATGCCGCCGTGATCGCGATGATGGACGTCAGCGGTTCGATGGGCGAGTTCAAAAAATACATCGCGCGCAGCTTCTTTTTCTGGATGGTGCGTTTTTTGCGCACCAAATACGATCAGGTCAAAATCGTTTTCATCAGTCACCACACCGAAGCCAAGGAAGTGACCGAAGAGCAGTTTTTTACGCAGGGCGAATCGGGCGGCACGGTGGTCAGTTCGGCCTACAAACTGGCGCTCGATGTCATTGCAGAGCGCTTTCCGCCGCGTGATTGGAACGTCTATCCGTTTCATTTTTCCGACGGTGACAACTACTACTCTGACAACGAAGACGCCGTGAAATACGCCGATCAATTGATCGAAACCTGCAACCTGTTTGGCTATGGCGAAATCGGCGAAGAGGGCATGCCGACCTATCGCCGCAGCTCTGGCGCGTTGCTTTCGATTTTTGCCGACCGGCTGAAAAATAAAGAACGCTTCATCGGCGTGCGCATTGACGACAAAGAAGACGTCTATCCGGCGTTGAAACAGTTTTTTGGCAAACGCAACGTCGCGGTTTGACGGGCGAGCGCGTTTGTTTGGGCAAGAGCGACAACTTGCCTGGTCATTATTCCTGCTGGATTCCTGCTGAATTCCTGCCGGGCTGCCAGCACATTCCAACTTGCAGTTGCTTACTTCTGATTTTCAACTATGCCAAAACTCGAAAAGAAAGTTGCCGTCGTCACCGGCTCAGGTTCCGGGATGGGGGAGGGAATCATTCGTCTGTTTGCCGCCGAAGGTGCGCGTGTGGTCGTGTCAGGACGCGATGATAAGGGCAAGGCCGTGGCGGACGACATCAACGCACAAGGCGGAGAAGCCATTTATGTGCGCGCCGATGTGTCAAACGAGGCCGATTGTCGCGGATTGTTGGATCAAACCGTGGCGCATTTTGGTCAGGTAGACGTGTTGGTCAACAACGTGGGGTTGAGCACGCGCGGCACAATTGAAGACACCACCGTCGAATTGTGGGACAAGCTGTTTGCCACCAACGTGCGCAGCGCATTTATCTGCACACAACAGGCGGTGAAATACATGAAAGAGCGCGCGCTCGACACCGGCTGTCGCGGTTCGGTGATCAACATCGGTTCGGTGAACGCGTACATCGGCGAACCGAAGCTGATGGCGTATTCCGCGACCAAAGGCGCGCTGATGACGTTCACCAAAAACAACGCCAGTTATCTGAACAAATACCGCATTCGCGTCAATCAACTGAATGTCGGCTGGACGCTGACGCCCAACGAACACCGCGTCAAAGTCGAAGAGGAAGGTTTGGGCGAAAACTGGTTGGCGGACGCCATCAAAACCAGACCGTTTGGCCGATTGCTATTGCCGCGTGACATTGGGCTGGCGGCGCTCTATTTCGCCAGCGATGACAGCGAATGCATCACTGGTTCCGTGCTCGATCTGGAGCAGTATCCGGTTGGTGCGCCACCGAATTGGTAAGGGGCGCGCTGCGGTCTTATTGTCCGAGCATGACGATTTGATCCGTGAAGCCTTCGAAGCTGTCGTCGTGGCTGATGACGAACAGTTGCTGGAAGTCTTTGATGCGGCCAATTTGCTGAGCCAGATTGCGTCGCCGCTCTTCGTCCATATTGGTGGTTGGTTCGTCAAAAAAGGCGAGATTGACTTCTGACAGCTCTTTTAACAACGCCAGACGTACTGCCAGGGCGGCGGCCATCTGTTCGCCGCCCGACAAATTCAAAAACGGACGCTCGCGGCCCTCTTCTTCGAGCGTGATTTCGTATTCCTTTGACCAGCGCAACGTCACATCAAACCGCCCAGTGATTTCACGGAAAAGCTGGTTGGCTTCGTTGGAAATCGAAAAGAGATAGGATTCGGTGATATACGGTGCGGCCTTCTGCAAAATGTCGCGTATGAAATCGGCGGTGTCGCGCAATTGTTGCGCTTTTTCGCGCGCGGCCAGATGTGCGCGCAACCGTTCGCGGACTTCCTGTAAATACGCCAGTTGCGTTGCTAGCTGTTGTAACTGTTCTGTCAGGTGCGTCAATTGAGTCGCCAGTTGCGTTGTGCGTTCCCGCCAGTGATCCAACTCCGTTTGTGCGCGCCGATGCTGTTCGGCGTCGTATTCCGCCTCTAGCCGTTGTAATTCCGCATTGACTGTCGCCAGCGCAGCTTCGGTTTCCACGATGTCAGCGGCCAGCGATTCCATTTCCTGTTCGCGTGCGCTGAGCGTGTCGGCGATTTTTGTGTTGGCGATAAAGGCCTGGTAATCGCGTTCGCTGTGGGCGCGCAGTTGATTGGCCGCCGTCAGTTCCGCATCCAGCGCTGAAAAAGTTTGCAACTCTGCGTTGATTTGTTCCAGTTGCGTGTTGATGCGAGCCGTTTCCTGTTCTGCCTGGGCCAGCGTCTGACGCCATTCCGGTTCGCGTGCGATGGTTTGTTGCAACGCATTGGCGCGGCTGCGCGGATCACCCAGCACACGCAATTGCGTTTCAGCCTCGGCCAGTTGCGCTTCGATGTCGCCGAGTTCGCGCAACCGCTCTTGCAGCTGATCGTATTCCTGCCGTTTGGCTTCGCCTTCTTGTGCCAACTCGGCTTGCTCTCGGCGCAAGACTTCGGCTTGCGTATAAGTGCGCTCAGCGTCGCGCGCTTCGCGCAGTTGTTCTTCGATCTGTGTGCGCTGTTTTCTTAATTGTTGCAGGTCGTTTTCGCTGAGAGCTGCGCCGGTGGCCAATTCGGCGGTCAGGTTTTCAAGCTGTGCGCGTTGTTCCGCCAGTTCACGCGTCAGGCGCGCCGCTTCGGTTTGCAATTGTGGCAAGCGGGCGGCTTCGGCGGCGGCAATGCGCGTCTGTTTCACTTCGTCAGCAGCACGCGCGAGGGCAGTTTGCCGCGTTTCCACTTCGTGACGGCGCGCTTCCAAGCCGTGACGAAACCGACCATCGAGCGATTCGCCCGGTTGCAGGTTCAAACACTTTTCGGTTAGCAACGGACACACGCCGCCTTGATCCAGGGCGCGAATCATTTCTTCATCGCGCGCGATTTCGGCGCGCAACTTGGCCAGCAGTTCGGTTTGCTGCTGTTGTGCC
>JAEUQO010000115.1 GCA_016789605.1 Acidobacteriota bacterium | reverse complement strand
CCCGTGGCGGCAGCGCCGCGCAGCAAGCCCGATGATCCGTTCAGCGGCATCAAATTGTTATTCCGAGTTCCGCCTGACAACGCCACTGCGAGCGCTGCGAAAAATGCCGCAGGCAGATTGGGCGGCAGCCTGACACAACCGCAACGCGCACACGGCGGCGGCGGCGGCAGTGACGCAATGCCTGTTAGTCGCGGCGAAAAGCCACTGGCGGCGTTGTTGCCGCAAATCAATCCGCCCAGTTTCGAGCCGCCGAAAATGCAGGCGAGTTTGATTGTGCCGGAAACCGTATTTGCCGATCCGAAAACCTTGTTGAAGTTGAAAGACGGGCCGGTCGGCGAATTGCGCGGGCAGCTTGTTGCGCCTTCGCGCGGACCGGGGGAAGGGACAGCCATTGGGCCGGGCAAGGGACCGGGACATGGTCCAGGCGATGGAGGCAATACCGGCGGCGGCGCTTTCAAACCCGGCGGCGGGACGACAACGGGAACTGGCAACGATGATCACATCTATGACGCGACGGCCAATTTGCGTCCGACCATTTTGTACAAGGAACGCGCGCGCTATACCGAAGAAGCACGCCAGAACCGCATGCAAGGCGTGGTTGTGTTGAATGTGGTGTTTGGCGCGGAAGGCCAGGTGCGCGAAATTCGCGTGTTGCGCGGTTTGCCGTATGGGTTGACTGAATCGGCCATCGAAGCGGCCAGACGCATTCGCTTCCAGCCTGCCAGACGAAACGGCGTTGCCATCAGCGTACGCTCGCAACTGGAATTCAACTTTGCCTTGTATTGAGTTCCTCAGCCAGGGAACCCCACAGAGGCACGGAGACACAGAACGAAGAGGAGTTGGACGGCGCGTAAGCAAGCGTTTGCGCGACGGTCTTCAAGCTCTGTGTCTCCGTGCCTCTGTGGGCACAAACGCCGGGCAAGGTGGTCGTTACAATCCCATATGCGCGCGCAAAAACTTGCCGGTATGCGACGTTTCAACGTTGATCAATTGTTCCGGCGTGCCGGTGGCGACAATATGGCCGCCTTCGTCGCCGCCTTCCGGGCCGAGATCAATGATCCAGTCCGCGGTTTTGATCACGTCCTGATTGTGTTCGATGACAATCAGCGATGCGCCTGTTTCGAGCAAACGACGGAACGACGCCAGCAATTTGTTGATGTCGTCGAAATGCAAACCGGTCGTCGGTTCGTCAAAGATATACAGTGTTTGATCGCCCGAACTTTTGGTCAGATATGAAGCCAGTTTGACGCGCTGGGCTTCGCCGCCTGACAAGGTCGTGGCCGATTGGCCCAAGCGCAAATAGCCCAAACCGACATCGTCGAGCACTTTCAGTTTGTTGGCGATGCGCGGTGTTTGCGTGAAAAAGGCGATGGCTTCGCGCACGGTCATTTGCAAAACTTCGTGAATGTTTTTGCCGCGATATTTGACGTCGAGCACCGCCGGTTTGAAGCGTTTGCCGCTGCATTCTTCACACACCAATTCGACATCAGCCAGAAATTGCATTTCGACGGTGACGGTGCCGTCGCCTTCGCACACGTCGCAACGTCCGCCCGGCACATTGAAGGAAAAATGACTGGGATTGTAATTGCGCGCCTGGGCTTCGCGCGTTCCGGCAAAGGCTTCGCGAATCGCGTCGTAGACTTTGATATAGGTGACGGGGTTCGAACGCGGCGTGCGGCCAATTGGCGATTGATCCACCAGAATCACGTCATCCAGATGTTTGCCGCCTTCCAGCGAAGCGTATGCGCCGACGGGGCCTTGCCAATCGCCGCGCTGTTTTTTCAACCCGGCATACAGGCAATCGTGCACCAGCGTGGATTTGCCCGATCCGCTGACGCCCGTGATGCACACGAGTTGGCCCAGCGGAATGATGACGTCAATGTTTTTCAGATTGTGCTGTCGTGCGCCGCGCAACACGATTTGCTGTTTGCCGGGCGCGCGGTGTTCTTTCGGCAGTTTGATCTGGGTTTCGCCGCGCAGGTATTTGCCCGTCAGTGAAGCTTCGTGTTTGAGCAAACCGGCGAGCGTGCCTTCAAACACGACTTCGCCGCCCAGTTCGCCCGCGCCGGGGCCGATGTCCAAAATGTGATCGGCGGCGCGCATCATTTCGGCTTCGTGTTCGACGACGAGCACGGTGTTGCCGATGTCGCGCAGGTTTTGCAGCAACTTGATCAACCGGTCGCTATCGCGCGGATGCAAACCGATGCTCGGTTCATCCAGCACATAAAGCGCGCCGACCAGCGACGAACCCAAATGCGTGGCCAGTTGAATGCGCTGGGCCTCGCCGCCTGACAAGGTCGAAGCCAGCCGATCCAGAGTCAGGTAATCCAGCCCGACATCGTTCAAAAACTTCAGCCGCGAACGAACTTCGGCCAACAGGCGATCCGCAATGGCCATTTGTTCCGCCGTCAATTCCAACCCGGCAAAAAAGCGCGTGGCGTCTTTGATGGGCAAGGCGCAGACTTCGGGCAGGCTCTGGCCACCGACTTTGACGTCGCGGGCTTCGGCGCGTAAACGTCCACCGTTGCAATCGGGGCATTTGGTGTAACCGCGATATTTCGACAACAGCACGCGCACGTGCAGCTTGTACTTTTTCGTTTCCAGCCAGTCGAACAATCCCTTTACGCCGTCAAAACCATCCTGGCCATTGATCACGGCGCGTTGTTGCGCCACGGGCAAGGCGGCAAACGGCGTTGTCATTGAAATGCCCGCGCGCTTGGCAAATTTTTTCAGTTCGTCGCGCCACCATTCAAATTGCGGTTTGGTGAACGGTTCGATGGCGCCTTCTTCGAGCGACAATTCGCGATTCGGAATGACCAGCTCCATGTCCAGGCCGATGGTGTTGCCAAATCCCTGACAGGTCGGACACGCGCCAAACGGATTGTTGAAGCTGAACAATTGCGGTTCGGGGCGCACGTAATCCAGGCCGCAATTCTTGCAGGAAAACTTTTCGGAAAAGGAACGTTGTTGCGGAGCTTGTTCGGTTGCTGGTGCGCCGGGCGAGGCGATGGTTTGAATGACGGCGGCGCCGTGGCCTTCGCGATAGCAGGTTTCGAGCGAATCCACCAAACGGCTGCGCACGTCGTTGCGCACAACCAGGCGATCAACCAGCACGTAGATGTTGTCGAAGCTTTCGCCCGCAAAGCTGTCAGGTGTTTGCAGTTCGATCAGCGCATCATGCGACGCGTCGTAAAGCCGCGTGAAGCCGCGTTGCATCAAGCTCATCAAGTGCGCATTGACGTTGATCTTCGGTTTGGCGGTTTTGGCGGCGCGCGTCTTTTTGGTTTTGCTGCTCGTGGTGGTTTTGCTGCTTGTGGTGGATGCCGCCGCCGCTTCGGCCACGGCTTCGATGGCGGATTCTGCTTCGCCGGTGACGATGCCTGCCGAAGCCGGAAACAGCACGTAAATGCGCGTGCCGTCGGGCAGCGCCAGAATTTCATCGGCGCTGGATTCGGGCGTATCGCGCTGCACGGTTGCGCCACAACGTCGGCAGATCGTCACGCCGATGCGCGCGAACAAAAGCCGCAGGTAATCGTAAATTTCGGTTTGCGTGGCAACCGTCGAACGCGGATTGCGGGTAGAGTTTTTCTGGTTGATGGCGATGGCCGGACAGATGCCCAGCACTTCGTCCACGTCGGGTTTGTCCATCCGTTCCAGAAATTGCCGGGCATAAGCCGACAGCGATTCGACGTAGCGCCGCTGGCCTTCGGCATAAATAGTGTCAAAGGCGAGCGATGATTTGCCGCTGCCGCTGACGCCGGTCACCACCGTCAACTGGTTGAGCGGCAGCGAAAACGAAACGTTTTTCAAATTATTGACGCGCGCGCCGCGCACAATGATTGCTTCCTGATTTGACATCCAAACTCCACGTTGCTACTGACCGGGGTCACAGTCAGCAAGGGCGAAAATGATCAACGGAACGCGAATCGCGGATTCTAGCTGACGAGGTCAGCGGCTGACAAACGGGCCATTTGTGCAGGTGTTTTCAACTCATTTCTTGACGCAACCGTTATGCGAAAAATTCTCATTATCGGGCCGGGCGGAGCCGGGAAAACCACGCTGGCCAATCGTTTGGGCGCGCTTTTGCGGCTGGAAGTCATTCATCTGGATCAGTTGTACTGGCAACCGGGTTGGGTGGAACCGGCAAACGCCGACTGGCAACAGCGCGTTCAGGAACTGACGCAACGCGCCGCCTGGGTGATGGACGGGAACTATTCCGGCACCCTGGCAGAACGAATGGCGGCTTGCGATACGGTGATCTTTCTGGATTTTGCGCGGACAGTTTGTCTGTGGCGCGTATTGAAACGTTGGGCGAAATATCGAAAGCACACTCGCCCCGATATGGCCGCCGATTGCCCGGAGTATTTGAGTTTCGCGTTTCTTTACTGGATTTGGAATTATGGGAGCCGCTCGCGACCAAAAATCGTTACTTTGTTGGAAGCTCACCAGGCGGTCAAACATGTGGTCTGGCTTCGTTCGCCCGCAGAAGCCGAGGCGTTTCTGCGCGAGCACACAACTTTGCTCGCTGCATCGTCTCAATCAAGCAACGGAGGAATCAACAATGGCAAAGATGATTGATGAAAAAGTGAGAGTCACGACGTTGGTGCGTGCTACGCCTGAACGCGTATATGACGCGCTGACAACGGCAGACGGTTTAAGCGCGTGGTTTACCACGACTGCGGAAGTGGATGCGCGGCCCGGTGGTCACATTCATTTTGGTTGGGAAAATTGGGGCCACAGTCATTACACCGGCGAAAACGGCGGGCCGGTTTTGGAAGCCCGGCGTCCCGAACGTTTTGTCTTTCAGTGGAAAGTAGACACCGATTCCTACTTCACCACGGTCGAGATTGATTTTGAACCGATCACAGAAGGCACGCTTGTACGCCTGCTTGAATACAGCTACGAAGACACGCCCACGGGCTTGAAAGACATGCTCGCCCGCGCCACTGGTTGGGGAGAAGTACTGACGATGCTGAAGTTTTTTATCGAATACGGCGTGAAATACTGAAGTCGTAGTTTCAGCGGAAACCCTGGCGCTTGTAAGAGATAGACAATATTGAAACGCTGCGCAGGTGTTTTGCGTCTTGTACGTGAAACGCCTGTTGCATCGTTTGGCCTCAATGGATTACCTTGTCCAGGTCATAAGCGCGTGCTTGTGTTGTATCAACGTTTAATCGCAAACCGGGAGACTATCGGCATGAAAAAGACTGTCCAAAAATCCGCATTGGCTAAATCCGCCAGTAAAGCTGCAACAAAAAGTGCTGGCAACTCTGTCGCGTTACTCGTCGCTACCAAAAAGGGCGGCTTCATCCTCGTTTCAGACCCCAAGCGCCGCCAATGGGAAACACGCGGCCCGATCTTTTTGGGAAACATCGTGCATCACATGGTGCTTGATCCGCGTGATGGCAAGACATTGCTGATGGCGGCAAAGACAGGGCATTTGGGGCCAACAGTCTATCGCTCAACAAATTTTGGCAAAACCTGGAAAGAGGCTGCCAAACCTCCCGCTTTTGCCAAAGCGCCAGACGGGCAAAAAGGCCTGGTCGTAGATCACGTGTTTTGGTTGACGTCCGGGCATCACAGTGAACCAAACGTTTGGTATGCGGGAACTTCGCCGCAAGGATTGTTTCGCAGCGAAGATGGCGGCGATACGTGGGAATCTGTGACGGGGTTCAATGACCATCCGATGCGTTCGGCCTGGACTGGCGGTGGACAGGACGGCACACCTGACGGGCCAAAGATGCATTCGATTCTGATTGATCCGCGCGACGCCAATCATATGTACATTGGCATGTCTAGCGGCGGCGTGTTTGAAAGCACCGACAAAGGCGCAGACTGGAAGCCGTTCAATGTTGGTTGTGTGGTGGATTTCCTGCCCGACCCAAATCCTGAATTTGGCCAGGACCCGCACTGCGTACGGCTTCATCCGCTGAATCCAGACATTTTGTATCAACAGAATCATTGCGGCATTTATCGCATTGACCGCAGTTCGCCAGAGAATGGCAATCGCTGGGCACGCATTGGCGAAAAGATGCCAAAGGCCGTGGGCGATATTGGCTTTCCGATGGTGTTGCATCCGCGTGATCCGAATACGTGTTGGGTGTTTCCGATGGACGGTACGCAAGTCTGGCCGCGCACTGCTCCCGGCGGCAAACCCGCAGCCTATGTCACACGCAACGGCGGCAAAAAATGGCAGCGCCTGGATAATGGATTGCCAGCCGGGCAAGCTTGGTTCACGGTGTTTCGGCAAGCCATGACGGCGGATGCGCACGATCCGGTGGGCGTTTATTTTGGCACGACAGGTGGCGAAATCTGGGGCAGTACGAACGAAGGTGAAAAGTGGACGTGTCTGGTGCGACACTTGCCGCACGTTTACGCCATCGAAGCCGTCGAATTGAAATAAGGATTCGCGCACAATGCCTGACACATATTCAATATGCGTCAGGCATTGTGCGCATTCGTAAGCGCAGGCAGGTAAGTGCATTCAAGTAAGTGCAGGCTGATATGAAAGTCTATATTCCGAGTCCTTTGCGTTCTTATACCGCCCAACAAAGCGAAGTTCAGGCGACAGGGGCGACAATCGCCGAATTGCTGACAGACTTGAATCGGCAATATCCCGGCATACGCTTTCGCATGATTGACGAGCAAGACGCCATTCGTCCGCATATGAGGATTTTTGTGAACGGAGAACAAGTGTGGGGGCTCGACACTTCGCTTGCCGCTGCCGATGAAGTCCACATCTTGCAGGCGCTTAGCGGCGGATGATGCGTAAAATTTCTCGCACATCCTACGTATATGGCACTAGAGGGCCGAGTCCTTACCTAGCCATCACCCTCTGGCACTCTTTGACTATGCTTTGTGATCTGGAAATGGTGGATAAAGTTGCAGTTTTGGCGTATTCACGAAATGTGGATTGAGTGTCGGAAGATTTTTATGACAGAAAAACAAAAAGAGGTTGTAGGATTTCTTCTGACGCTTTATGATGGCTTCAACAATTTGGACCGTCCTTTAGTGGACTTTTCGCTATAAATTGCGAGGTTAGTTTTTCGGCGTGGAGTCAGGTCAAGAGGTAACTGACTACAATTACGCTAAAGAAAATTTCAAGGATGGTCTAGGTTATTGGTGCCAAGTTCTTCATAACGGTATCTCATTGCCCATACGCTCGGTTAGCACAGAAATGGCAGCACGAGCGACGCTGTTGTAAGTAACTTGGTGTTGGTGAAGGTGGAGAATATTGGTTTGTTGGTAGCGAATGCTGCTCGCAACCCAGTTTTCTTGGTGGTACTAGGAAGTTGATCGGTTGCGGTCGTTCTCGCAGATGTTGCCGAGGAAGTATTCACTGGCTCCCAACCAGCGTTAAGACATCCGAGAGACCCCCAACACGCTGTAAATGACACTGTCTGATTGAAGCATCAGGAAACAGAAAGAGCTGGCATTGCTTGTGAGAGCCATACCTTTCTTAAGACGTAAACATATCCCACAACAGTTAGACAAAAGCTTTTCGCTGGATTCTTATCGGAATTATGCGTGACTTGGTAACTGTAAACCGCTGCCACGGTTTTGCTGTTGCCCAACAGGGATGTGTGCGATAGCGTGCGAATAGATACGACAATTGCTTGTGCCCCCTTCCTGCCGCTGCACAAGCTAAGAACGCTTCTTTACTGGATGAATTGTCCCGTACTGTGAGGGCGGGCGCTGCGAAGAAACAGCAGGAAAGTTCAGAGAAGAAATCTTTCGGATGATCGCGTTGCCAGAGGCTTTTCCCCAGTAGTCCCTGACGCCATTCATTCGGGCATTTAATCCCACGACAATTCGACGTTTGTTTGCGGCGTTTGTAATGAAACTGCGCCGTGATCACTAACAACAAAAGCTGCCATGGGCGTAGTGTAAGTTCGTGGTGAGGCTGATCGTGCCTAGCGCGAGGCAGTTGCGGAGGTATCCGGCGATTGCGCAAGGCTGGTACGAGACGGTGAATAGCTCAGAGGTTGGGTGAGAACGATGAAGAAGGCGGCAGTCGCTGAACAAAGAGTGAATATAAAAATCCTGCTGATAGATGATCACGAGATCGTGCGGCAAGGTCTGCAGCTCTTTCTCAATCAGCAGGATGGAATCTATGTCACGGGCGAAGCGTCACGATGCCAGGATGCGATCGCTCTGGTGCAACAGACATCTCCGAATGTTGTGTTACTGAACTTAAACACTGAGGTGGCAGGCAGTCTGGATTGTTTGCACGAGCTGCGTGTGGTTAACAAACATTTGCGCGTCTTGGTGATGCTTGGTCAGCCAGATGCCGATATGCAATACGCCGCGATGTGCAACGGGGCGATGGGCGCAGTCAGCAAGTCTGATTCTGTCGAGCTTATTGTAAAGGCGATTCGCGCGGTTCACGCGGGGGAAGCCTGGTTTGATGGTGCTGTGATTGCCCGCATGATTGGTGATTTGCAAACTCGGGCCGAAGGGTGTCAGTGTACGTTGCGTGGGGACTTGGTGCTGCCGGGAGTTTCCTTGCAGGGAAATAACAAGGGTGAACTGGTCTTGGATGACCTGGAACGCGAAATCATCGAAAACTGGCGGCGCTTGCAAGCCGAACTGGGCAGCGAACATCAAGCGCAGATTGCCAGTTTGACCGCGCGCGAACGAGAGATCATCAGTTTGGTGGGCAAGGGATTGCGCAACCAGCAAATTGCGGATCGGTTGTATATCAGCGTGATTACAGTGCGTCATCACCTGAGTTCGATTTTTAGCAAGTTAGATGTTGAGGACAGGTTTGAATTGGCAATCTATGCCTACAAACATCGGTTAGCGCCGTTGCCGATTATGGCGGATTGACGCAAACACACAGGCAAAAAAAGAGGCGGGAAGAGATTGATGAAATCTTTTCCCGCCTCAAGTTTTTTGTGGACAGCGAGCGGCAACCGCCCGCTGTCGGAACAGGAATTACTGCACTGACACGTCATCCACGCGGAAGGTCGTGGTCAGCGAAGAATCCGTGGTGGCACGGAACTGAATGCGCACCGTCTGACCCGCGAAGCTGGCCAAACTGTAGCCGCCGCGTAAGGTGTAAACCCCCGCCGTTGTCTTGTTCAGATTGCTGAAGGTCGCCAAGGTCGCTAGCAATGCGCCACTCGTGCTGCGGACTTCGACAAAGATGCGGTCGAACTGGGTCGTGGTCGTCGTTTCGTTGGACGAGACGTTGAGCCAGAACGTCAGATTCTTGGTCGTGCCGCTCGGAACGGTGATTTGCTGATACGCCGTATGGCTGGCGTTATTTGAGCCACCCAGGATCAGATAGCCCGTACCGCTGTGTGGTAAACCGCCGGTTGAGCGTACCGCACCAGACAATGTCCAAGGAGCAGAAGAGGTTTCAAAGCCGCCGTTGGTGATCAGCTCTGCACTGGCGGCATTGACCGTCAACGTCACGGGCACGCTCAACGGAGAGTTGGTCGCGCCGGTTCCGGTGATGGTGATCGTGCCGTTGTACGTGCCTGCGGCCAGCCCACTGATGCTGACCGAAGCCGTCAACGTAGACGGCGCAGTGCCGCTGGCCGGGCTGAGCGTCAACCAGGTGGCATTGTCGCTCGCTGTCCAACTGAGTGTGCCGCCACCCGTGTTGGTGATGCTGATCGTCTGATTGGCCGGATTGCTGCCGCCTGCCGTTGCAGTAAAGCTCAAGCTGGCGGGGCTAACGCCAATCGTCGGTGTGGTCGAAGTCACGGTCAAGGTGACCGGAATATTGAGCGGCGTATTGGTGGCGCCGGTCGCGGTGATGGTGATCGTGCCGTTGTAAGTGCCTGCGGCCAAGCCTGTGGTATTGACCGAAGCGGTCAGCGTCGAAGGCGCGGTGCCGCTGGCCGGGCTGACCGTCAACCACGAAGCGTTGTCGGTCGCTGACCAGTTGAGCGTGCCGCCGCCCGTGTTGGTGATGCTGATCGTCTGGTTGGCCGGATTGGCTCCGCCAGCCGCGCCGCTGAAGCTCAAGCTGGTCGGGCTGACGCCGATGGTCGGTGTGGTCGGCGGAGCCGAAGAACCGTTGTAGACCACCAGCGCGAAATCCTGATCCGTGGTGTCAGCGTTGCCGGGCAGACCGTCACCCGCGATGTTGGTCGCTCTGACCGTCACGGTGAAGCTGCCGGACGTGCCTGCGGGCAGGAACACGGATTCCGCATTGTTTTTGGTGTCTGCTGTGCCGCCGCTGGCGGAATTAGCGCCGCTGAACACATTGCCTCTGTAGGTGACACCACCAACGGTGACTTCGAGGTCGAGGTTGTTCACCCAGGGACCGCCTGTAGTTGCGCCAGGCGCATCCGTCCAGGCCAGGGTCACACGGAACGGCTGGCCAGTATCCACCACCGAACCCGTGACTTGATGTGTTGCACCTGTCGCGCCCAACACTTGTGTTTGATCCACCAGAATGCGTGACGCGCCATCAAATGCGCGGCCCAAATCCATGCGGCCCATGCCCTGGCTGTTGGACGGCAGATTTCCACCTGCGCCCGTGCCGGACATATAAGCAGCAGAGTTCATCAAATATGCTTTGACCATCGCCGGGCTAGGCGCGCCCAGGCTCTTGTTCAGGAAGTCTTGATAAACCAGCGCTGCGCCGCCTGCGACTGCCGGGCAGGAGTGCGACGTGCCGGAAGACCAGCCGTACAGCGTCTGACCTGCCGGCCAGTATTGATTACACACGCTGCTACCGTCGTAGTTCGATTGCGGAACGCCAGCTTCGATGTGCGTGCCGGGCGCAATGATGTCGGGTTTGACGCGACCGTCACCGCCGGTTGAATTGACCGGGCCACGGCTGGAAAAGCTGATGATGTCATTGGCGCTGTCAGCGCCGGTGTTGGCAATGCCGCAACCGTCGGTGCCAGTCTGACGAACGTTTTCGCCCGCGCCGACCGTGATGACGTTTTTGGCCGTAGACGGTGCGCTGACCGTATTTGCGCCAGAGCCGTCATTGCCCGCCGCAAAGACAACCGTCAACTGTTGGTTGCCGGCGGTGCCGCTTTGCGCGTCGCGTACGACCGCGTCATAGCTTTGTGAGTCAGCGGTGTAACGCGGAACTGGTGCGCCGGTCGAAGTCTGGAAGCCCCACGAATTGGACGAGATGCGCGCGCCCTGTCCATAGGCGGTGTTTTCCCAAGTCGTCCAACTGGCACTGGTGCTGCCGAAAATGGCGGTGACGCCCACGCGTGCCCAAGGCGCGATGCCCAGACCGTAGTTGTAACCGTTGGCATCTTCGTTGGCAGAACCCGTACCGGTGTTAAGGCCACCGATGATGTGCGAATTCAGGAAGCCGTGGCCGCCTTGCGCGCCGGTTTGATTGGTTGGGTTGTTTTGGAAGGCGACGCGCGAGGTTGCCAGGTCAGGATGACCGGTCAGCGTATAGGCGTCGTCCGCCACGTTGACGGCGAAGGTCGTGAATTGCGAGCTGGTGAAGCCTTTCGTGCCGAGCCAGGCCAGATAGCCGGGACCGCTGGGGCTGTTGCCCGTCAGGTTGCCTGCGACGATTTGTCCTTGCGCTTCGTCAAAGCGTACACGGCGCACGGCTTCTTCAATGGCGAACACGCCGTCATTGTTGGCCAGTTCGGTCAGTTGCGAAGCGGGCACTGTCACTGTCACGTTGCGATATTTGAGCACGCGCTGCACGTTCAGCGCGCGACGTGCGGTGCTGCGAAACGCATCCAAGGCCTGATCGCCTTCCGCGCCGTCGAGCACTTGCACGGTGACTTGCACCAATTGGCTGTCGCCCAATTCGCGCGCTACGCGCAAGCTCGGCGTGAGTTTGTAGGCCGGCTCATAATCGCCCAGCCATTGCACATGGGAATTTTGGTCTTTTAGTTGCAGCAACTGTGCGCTTGCGCGTTGGTTGGCGCGCACGATGTAGGCGTTGTTCGGCACATAGCTGATGATGTCCGCGCCGGTTTCTTTCAACGCTTCGAGCCAGTTGTCCTGAATAGGACCGGCAAATTGCACGATGAACAAACCGCCTTCGGGCCAACGACCGGTGCTGCGGGCCATTGCCATGCGCGACTGTTTCAAATCGGCAGGCAGTTCGCGCGCCAGCGGTTGTGCGTTGCTGGTGTCGAGCACAAAGCCATTCAGCACGATCATGTTCTGATCGTCACGCACAGGAACAGGCAATGCCTGTAACGCGGCACGTCCGCCAGCGGCGTCTTCGTCCACGGTGACCAATTTGAAACTGCCGTAATTGATATCGTCGCGAAGCGCTCCGGCTTGCGCCAGTTGTTGGTACACACCGGCATCTGAGTCGTCGAGAATCAATTTGTGCAGGCGATTACGGTTGAGGAAGGTCTGGGGCAAGGTGTCAGCCGGGATGACTTGTTGTTGGTCATCGCGCGCCTCCAATTGCGGTCGCAGACTATCTTGGAGAAATGCTGTGGCAGTAACCAAACAGAGAACGCTGAGCAACAGCGTTAAAAGAAAGATCGGTCTTTTCATTCTTAAACGTCTCCTGATAGGGACAAAAGCAGACTGGGAGTCTGCTTAACTTGGCTACTTAACTTAAGAAGAAGAACGGGGACTGGCAGGCTTCTTCTTCCGGGGTACGGGTGCTGTTACAACAATAAGCTTGCCTAGTTGCGGACCAAGCTAGGTGTCATTTGTTATTTGATGGCGAGAGCGAATGCTATGGGGTTCATTCGCTCTCGCTATCTTGTTCTAATTTCAGTCTCCGGAACCACAAGGAGGAGAGGGGAGTTTCATTTCATTGTGAATGCTATGCATGCACAAAAAGGCTTGGGATGCGCCTAGAGCGCGGGGAAGATACTGCAAGCGCTTCGAGCTGGCAAGAAATTTATAGGCGGATTGAATATTTTTGGCTCTTTAGGAATTGCCGGAAGCGCCACAACATCTTGTGATCTCAAATCCCGAAGAGCTTGAAGCCGTCCAGATCAAGCCAGATGCGTTGAAACAGATGCGAAACGTTCGTTATCCCATAGCAGCGCCGTTTGAGGACT
>JAEUQO010000112.1 GCA_016789605.1 Acidobacteriota bacterium | reverse complement strand
ACGCGCAAGGCTTTAACCGTTCCGTCGTCATTGCGCACGACTTCGGTCGGTGAACCGAGAAAGCGAAACCGCATGCGTGTCGGGCTGACGCCTTCCTTGGCTTTGGCGTCTTTGTGTTTGGTCAATTCCTGGTAATTGGTGTCTATGCTTTCGCCGACGGCTTCCAATTGTGGCCGAACGCGTTCGAGTTCGGCGCGCAAATCGTCCAAATCCAGATTGGCGGCGATGGCCTGGATTTCCACGTCAGTGTAAGCGCGTTGCGCCGGGCCACGCCGGGCGACCGCGATGACTTCGGCGACTTTCTTTTCGTGCACCAACCAGTGCGCGATGTCCACCATCACGTTGCCGACGCCGATGATGGCGACGCGTTCGCCCATCTGAAAATCTCTGCGGCTGAAAGCGGGCAACCCATTGAAGTGATAGACGAGGTCTTTGGCGTGATAAACGCCCGGACCTTGATCGCCGGGAATGCCTAGGGCTTTGGTGCCTTGTGCGCCGGTGGTGAGTACCAGCGCCGACGGCTGCAACAGCTCGCGCAATTCATCGAGTGTCAGGTCGGCTTCGCGTCCGATTTTGACGTGGCCGAGGTAGTGAACATGCGGATCAGCCAGAATCTTGCGAAACTGAATTCGTACGCCTTCTTTCAGTTTGTGTTTATTGAAATAAATGCCGTATTCGACCAAACCGCCGGGTTTGATGTCGCGATTGAGCAGGATGACTTCGTGGCCTGCCTCAACGAGTTTTCGTGCGCCGTAAATGCCTGCCGGCCCTGCGCCGACGGTGACGACCAGATGTCCGCTGGGTGCTTTGTCGTTCATAAGTGAATCTCTGTCGGTCGGTTTTTGGTTGTTGAGAAACTACTTTTGCCGCGTTCGATCAGGAAAACGCGAAGTTCGGACGTGCGAGAGCGAAAAAACAAACTGCTATCAGGTCAAATGCGATTGAACTTTTTGATGGCTTCTTGCAGCGATTTGTATTGCCGGATGAACGGGAACATGCCGCGTTCGCGGTCGTCAATTTCCTGGGCTTTCTTGAGCACTTCTTCGGCGCGTTCTTGCGGAACGACGACCACGCCGTCTTCATCGGCGACGATGATGTCGCCCGGACGTACGGTGACGCCTGCGCATTCGACCGGTACGTTGCGGGCGACCGTGGCGTAATGGCCAACCGCCGTGCGCGGCGAAATCGAACGCGCATATACCGTCAAGCCCATGCGGCGAATGTCCCATACGTCGCGGATGGCTCCGTCAAGCACCATGCCTGCCATTTCGCGCACACGGGCGGCGGTCGCCATCAAATTGCCCATCGCGGCAATATCCAATGTGCCTTCCATCACGATCACACCGACTTCGCCGGGTTTTGCCTCATCAATCATTTCGACAGAGTGTTTGGTCGAAAGCGCAGGCGTGGCGGCTTCTGGCGGCGCAGGTTTCACCAGCGACGTCACCGCGCGACCGACGATGGGAGTCCCATTGATCAGCTTCATGTCGTGCCACATCGTACCGTTTTTGCCGGTGACGAGTTCCACCGCGTCAGAGACCGACGCCGGATACGTTTTTTTGTACGCGGCGATGAGCGGATCGTCTGGTGTTTTAGAGGCAGATTTCTTTTGCGCTACGGCATAGGTCAGCACGCCGCAGCACAAAAGCACGGGCAAGGTGATGAGGGCCAGCTTCCGGGAGACAAAACGGAGTTTCATGCGCAGACCTTTCCAGAAACAGCCGCCGGACGGCGGAAGAAATGGTTTTCAGAGTTCGCTTTTACGGCACAAGCTCAAGCCGACGCGCGCGCCGCTTGCGTTGGTTGGGCTTGGGCAGAAAAGCGAATGAATTGTGCGATTTCAATGAGAGCCTCGCGGGCTTCGGGCAGCCGCAGTCCGATAAAAATCGGCCAGACGTGCGGCAAATCTTCCCAGACGCGCAAATCCACGCTGACGCCGTGTGCGCGTGCGCGTTCTGCCAGACGAACGCTGTCGTCGAGCAGCACTTCGGTATCGCTGACATAAAGCAACAGTGGCGGCAAACCCGTCAGGTCAGCATACAGCGGCGAGGCCAGCGAATGATTTGCGGCTGTCTGGCCCAGATAAATGGGCGCAGCTTGTCGTATGCTGTCGCCAAAAAACATTGGATCGTCATCGTCATTGGTCGTCAGCGAATTGCCGGTGACGGCCAAATCCGTCCAGGGCGACAAGCAAAAAGCCGCGCGCGGAAGCGGCAGCTTTTCATCGCGCAGGGCCACCAGCGTCGCCATCGTCAACCCGCCGCCCGCCGAATCGCCGCCGATGACAATGGATTGCGGCTCGACACCTTGTTGCAACAACCAGCGATACCCGGCCAGAGCATCTTCGACGGCGGCAGGGAAGCGGTGTTCGGGAGCTAAGCGGTAATCCAGCGCAAAGACTTTGGCTTGTGCCGCGTGTGACAACGCAGCGGTAAACGGGCGATGCGTTGCCGGTGAACAGGCGATGTAACCACCGCCGTGCAGGTAATAGACGACGTTGAGCGGCTGACTGGTGTTGATTACCCATTCGCCACGAATGCCGCTTTCTTCCACCTGGCGGATATTGGTCGTGCCAGACGCGAGCAGTTTGCGCAAAAACGGCGGCGTCGCCAGTTTGTCGCGCAGATATTGCACATTGGCGGTTTCGTTGTTGAGAGGCCGCCGCTTGATAAAGTTGCGTAGGTAAAAAGACGCAATACGCGCTTGCCAACTTGGCATGGGATCAATCTCCTGGGTTAGCGAGATCACTCTTTCGTCATTCGTTCGAACAGCGGGCCGAGCAGTCGCCAATAGCGCACGGGAAACCAGCGCTGAATGCGTTCGAGCGCCCAGGCGTCCGGCCCAACCAGGATGCGGTCTTCGTTGCGCAAAATGCCGCGCACGATGCGTTCGGCGGCGGCTTCGGGTGTCGTGCGCGCTGCTTGTTCAAAGTTGCGAATCTCTGTTTCGCGCGACTTGCTGGGCGCTCCGGCGCCGGGTTTGGCGCTACGTGCGATGGCAGTTTTGACGCCCCCCGGATGTACCACTGACACGCGAATTGGGCTGCCAGCCATTAGCATTTCGTGGCGCAATGCTTCGGTATATCCACGCACGGCGAATTTGCTGGCGACATACGCGGTATGACCCGGCATGCCGATGATGCCGAAAATCGAAGAAATGTTGACGATGTGGGCTGCCGATTGTTGCTGCAACACCGGCAAAAACAGTTTGACGCCGTGAACGACGCCCCAGAAGTTGATGCTCATCAACCACTCTATGTCTTCGAGCGACAATTCGTCGGCGTTTCCGGTCAGCGCCACGCCTGCGTTGTTGATCAGCAGGTGCGTGCCTCCGTGCGCCGCGACGACTTCCTGCACAAACGCGGCCATACGTTCGCGGTCGGCGACATCTACTTGATGGGTTGTGACAGGGACGCCCAGCGCACCGGCAAGCCGGGCGGTTTCGGCCAAAGCCTCTGCATTGACATCAGAAATGGCGAGCCGCGCTCCTGCCTGTGCTAATCGCACAGCCAAGGCGCGTCCAATGCCGGATGCGGCGCCGGTCACCACCGCGATCGTGGAGTGATCAATTTGCATATGCCTTCAGTGAATGAATCTTTTGGGAGAAGCGAGAATGAAATGCAACAGGAATGTATACTTAGTGCCCGACGTATCGCAACACCAAGACCCGGCAAGAGATTTTTTTCGGTTTGTGACCGAAATGTAGCAATTTGCAGTTAGGTTGACCGGGTCATGCTGGAACCCATTTCCCTTTATCAGGAACCAATCTCTGTGAGCAAAGCTGAGCAACACGCCCAGTTAGCGTCAACCAGACCCGAACACGTGCAGGTGGGGTTGGGGTTGTCGCGCTGGAATGAAGCGTTTTGGGTGGCAACCGAAGCGATACTGGCGCATCGGTTACGCTCGAGCCTGACGGTTATCGGTATTGTCATCGGCGTGGCCGTGGTGACGTTTGTCGCGGCTTTATTGGAAGGCGCGGAAAGTTTCGTCCGCCGTTCTGCCGAAGGACTTGGTCCCGGCGTCGTGCGCGTGGACAAAGCCGCGTTTCAGGATTTCATTGGCGACGGCCAGGCATTTGCCGAAGCGTTGGCAAAGCGCCCAGACCTGACCATTGATGATCTGGTTGCCTTACGGCAACGGATCGGCGATCGGCTGGAAGTCGGCGCTCAGGTGGATGCCGCTTTGCCTGTGCAGCGCGGTAACCGTTCGCTGGATGGCATTGCCGTGCAAGGGGTGACCGCCAATGCCGCCGCGCTGGTTTCGATCAAAGTCGCCAGCGGACGTGACCTGACAGATTTGGACGATCAATACCGCCGTGCGGTGTGTTTAATTGGCGCTGACGTCGCCGACTATCTATTTCCTGACCGCGATTCGCTGGGACAGCGAATCAAAGTCGGGGCTGCCGAATATGAAGTGATCGGCATTGCCGCGCCGCGCGGGTCATCGTTTGGCGCGTCGCAGGATTCTTTCATCCAGATTCCGCTGGGCACGTATGCCAAAGTCTTTGGCGAACGTTCACGCTCTATCGGTTTGTTGCTCAAAGCCAAACCCGGCACCGAACTGTCCAGCGAAGAAGTCGAAGACCTGGCGCGGTTTGGATTGCGGCTGGTGCGTCGTTTACAACCGGGCGCGGCGGACAATTTCAGCCTGACCACGGCCAAAAGCGTCGAAGCCGTGGCGGGCCGTCTGACCAGCGTTGTGGCTTTGGTGCTTTATCCGCTGACGGCGATTGCCCTGGCTGTCGGCGGCATTGTGGTGATGAATATGATGCTGGCTTCGGTAACGGAACGAACGCGCGAAATCGGCATCCGCCTGGCCATCGGCGCACGCCGTCGCGACATCCTGGCGCAATTCCTGATCGAATCTACTTTGCTGACGCTGGTTGGCGGCGCGGTTGGCGCGCTGAGCGCGATGGGGCTGGTCTGGATTGCGGCCAAAATCGCCAACTTTCCGCTGGCGGTTCCGCTGTGGGCGCTGGCGACCGCAGTCCTGGTTTCGATTGTCGTCGGCCTGGTTTTTGGCGTTGTACCGGCACGACGGGCGTCCAAACTGAATCCCATTGAAGCTTTGCGTAAAGAGTGAGGCGGCGAACGATGCAGACACAAATTTTCCGCGACACCATCATCACCGTGTTTGACAGTTTGCGCGCGCACAAGCTGCGTTCGGCATTGACCTTGATTGGCGTGGTCATTGGCACCGGCGTCGTCGTGATGGTCGGCGCGGTGCTTACCGGATTGTCGGCTCGTGTGGCGCAAATCACCGAGCGCAGCGCGCCCAACGTGATTTACCTGACCAAGGAAGAAAAGATCGGGCCGTCGTTTCGCCGTCCGTCCACGGAAGAGCGCCAGCGCAAGGATTTGACCTATGAAGACGCGTTGGCCGTCGCGGCGTTGGATGGGCCGTTGGCTGTGTCGGCGCAAAAGGTTCGTGGCAGCTACGGACCGTCTGCCAACAAAGCCACCATGACGGCACGTGGACGCGATGCCATCAATCCATTGATTTTGGGGGTCTGGGAAAATTTCCCCGACATCGTTTCGGTTACTGTGGCGCGCGGGCGCTTTTTCACCGAAACCGAACGGAAAACGCGCGCGCAGGTGTGCGTGATCGGCGCAGGCATCGCGCGCCAGTTGTTCGATGACGTTGATCCGTTGGAACAGGAAGTGCGCATTGACGGGCGCATCTATCGCGTCGTCGGCGTGTTGGCCGAGGCTTCCGGCGAAGGCGTCATCGGCAGCGACGAACTTGACGAGCGTACCGTCTATGCGCCGTTTGAAACCATCGCCAAGCAATATCCTGAAATCGAAGGCACGGTCATTGTCGTGCGCGCTCCGGCGGGGAAAATGGACGAAGTCATTGAACAAGCCACCATTGCGTTGCGCTTGCGCCGAAATGTCCCGACCGATGCTCCGAACAACTTTGGTGTCAATCGCGCGGAACAGGTGTTCGAGGTGATTCAGCAAATCATCGTCGGGTTGGCGGCGATTGTGGTGCCAATTGCGCTGGCCGGTTTGATCGTGGGCGGTGTCGGCGTGATGAATATTATGTTGGTCAGCGTCACCGAACGTTCGCCGGAAATCGGGATCCGGCGCGCGTTGGGCGCTCGTCGTCGCGATGTGCTGTCACAGTTTCTGATCGAGGCCGTTACGCTGACCGGCGTCGGCGGTGTGATCGGCATCGCCGTCGGATTTTTATTCGCTTTTCTGCTGCGCTTTGTCGTCAATTTTCCGGCGGCGGTTCCCATGTGGGCGATTCTGGTTGGCTTTTTGACGTCCGCAGCGGTGGGCTTGATTGCAGGCATGTGGCCGGCTGCGCGCGCTGCGCGGCTTGATCCGGTGGCCGCAATTCGCGGTGATTGAAAATGTGCGGCGGATATCTTGGTTAAACCATTGCTCTATGACAGTGACGTGGGTAAGATGAGGCATCACTGCACTCGTGATTCGTTTCCCATAACACAGAAAAACAACACCGGGCGTTCTTGCGTCCGCCAAGGAGAGTTACATGAGCAAGACCACACGTAGAGAGTTCGTCAAAACTGGGGCCAAGGCTGCTGCTGCTGCTGCTGCATTTCGTTACAACGTGCACGCCAAAATTCTGGGCGCCAATGACCGTATCAATATTGGTTGTATCGGTTTGGGCGGACGCGGAAGTGGTGTGATGCGCTGGGCGATGCAAGTCGGCAGTTCCACGCGTCCGGCGCAGATCGTGGCTGTGTGCGACGTTTACCGCAAACGTTTGAATAAAGCGCAAGAGGCAAGCAAGGCAGAATTTGCCACACTGGATTACCGCGAAGTTGTCGCGCGCAAAGATGTTGACGCAGTGATCATTGCGACGCCGGATCACTGGCACGCGCCCATCGCCATCGAAGCGATGAAGTCGGGCAAAGATGTCTATTGCGAAAAGCCAATGACGCGCACCGTCGAAGAAGCCAAGAAGTTTTATGAGGCGGCCAAAGCCACCAATCGTGTGGTGCAAATCGGTTCGCAGACGACCTCGAGCGACCAATGGTGGAAAGCGCGCAAAGCCATCGAAGACGGCATGATCGGCCAGTTGTTGATGAGCCAGGGGTCGTATCATCGCAACTCCATTGAGGGCGAATGGAATTACACCATTGAGCCGAACGCTGGCCCGCAGGGCAAAGGCGAAGATTTCCTGGATTGGAAAATGTGGCTGGGTAATGCGCCGTCACGGCCATTCAGCGCCGAGCGTTTCTTCCGCTTCCGCAAATATTGGGATTACTCAGGCGGCATCGCGACCGATTTGTTCTACCACGTGGTCGCGCCGCTCAACCTGTGCTGGGGCGAAGCGCAATTCCCGCACAAAGTCATGGCGTCGGGCGGCACCTATGTTTTCAAGGATGGCCGCGAAGTGCCCGACACGTTCCATTTGATCGCCGAGTTCCCGAAAGGTCACTCGCTGGTGTTGAGTTCTTCGATGGCGAATAGCCAGCACATTCCGGGCCTGATCCGCGGACACGAAGGCACGATCATGATGGTGCCGCAAGGCGCTTTTGAAGGCCGCGTGGATCACATCACCGTCACCGCCGAACGCATCGCCCGCAAGAAATTCGTCGAAAAATGGGGCAGCGAAGAGGTCAAGCTGATGACCGAAAAACGCGAAGACCACATGGAAAACTTCCTGCGTTGCGTCAAAACGCGTGAGAAGACCGTGCTTGATCCGCTGACCGCCTATAAAGCGATGACCACCATCGGCATGTCGGTGCAATCCTATCGCGAAGGCCGCGTGCTTTATTTCAATGAAGCCACGCAGCGCGTGACCGACAAACCGGTTGAGTTGCAGGCGCGTTCGTAACTTGCGCCGGGCAATGTTCTGACGAGATGAAACGCGGATAGCGCGAAAAGGTCAGGCAGATGGAACAACGTTTGGCGTGATTCCCGCTTGCTTGTGGCCAGCAGCGTTGTCCGCGTTTTTTTCATTCCTTTGGCATCACAACGGAACAGGTTTATGAGAGGCAAACGCTGGAGCAAACTCGCCAGTCTGTCGGCTGGCTTGCTGTTGATCAGTTTTGGCTATTTGGATCGTGTGCGTTCGCAAGCGCAAAGCGCCGAACAGCAGACGGCGCAAAAAGCGGTCGCGATTCTGCAAGCGCGTTGTGTGCAATGCCACGGCGCGGACAAATCCGGCGGGTTGGACCTGCGCACGCGCGACGGCTTGCTCAAAGGCGGCGCGCGCGGTTCCGCGCTCAAACCCGGCGCTAGCGATGCCAGTTTGCTTTATCGCGTCATCAGCGGACAGGAAAAACCGCGTATGCCGCTGGGCGGAGAGCTTGCCGCAGAAGAAATCACCGCGCTAAAAACCTGGATCGAACAAGGGGCGGTCTGGCCGGAGAATGAACAGGCTGTGACTGCTTTGGCCGCCAGTTACGCAGGCGGCAAACCCATCACCGACGAACAGCGGAATTACTGGGCGTTTCGCAAACCGGTCCGCTCAGCCTTGCCGGAAGTCAAAAACAAAGCCTGGGTGCGCACGCCGGTTGACGCTTTTGTGCTGGCCAAACTCGAAGCGCGCGGCCTGACGCCTTCGCCACGAGCAGACAAACGCACACTGTTGCGCCGCGTCACGTTTGACCTCACCGGTTTGCCGCCCACTGCCGCAGAGCTCAGCGCCTTTCTCGCTGATCAATCTCCTGACGCCTATGAAAAAGTCGTGCAGCGCTTGCTTGCTTCGCCACGGTATGGCGAGCGCTGGGCGCAACACTGGCTGGATGTCGTTCGCTTTGGCGAAACCAACGGCTTCGAACTGGATCAGGATCGCGAGCAAGCCTGGCGCTATCGCGATTATGTCGTGCAGTCGTTGAATCAGGACAAACCTTACGACCGTTTTTTGCTCGAACAGATCGCGGGCGATGAACTCGCGCCGGATGATTTTGAAATGCGCGTGGCGACCGGATTTTTGCGCGCCGGGCCGCAACACGTGGTCGCAGGCAATCAGGACGAAGCGCTCAATCGTCAGGAATGGCTGACCGAAGTCATGTTCGGCGTTGGCAATGGTGTGTTGGGGCTGACGGTCGGGTGCGCGCGCTGCCACGATCACAAATTCGATCCGATTCCGCAGGCTGACTATTACCGTCTGCAATCATTCTTTGCGGCTGCCGACAATTACGACTTCAAACCGCCGAACAAAGACGCGCAGGCCGCTTACGACGAAGCCGTCAAAGCCCACAAAGCGAAGCTCAAACCGATTCTCGACCAGATCGAAATCATCGAGAAACCCTACAAAGAGCGGCTAAAAGCGGAAAAGCGCGCCAAGTTGGAACCGGTCTTTGCCCAGGCGTTGGCCAAACCGGAAAAAGAGCGAACCGAAGACGAAAAGCGCGTGGCCAAAGATGCGCAGCGCATGCTCAATGTCAGTTGGGACGAATTGCTGGCGGCGCTGAATCCGGCGGATAAGGAAAAGCGCGCGGCTTTGCGCCAGCAAATGCACAAACTGGATTTGTATGCGCCAGAACCTCCGCCCAAAGCGCTGGCCGTGGCGGATGTGATTTCGCCGGTGCCTGCCATGCACGTGCTGAAAGGCGGCGACGTGCATCGTCAGGGCGCAGTCGTGACGCCGCGCTTTCTCAGCGTGCTTTCGCCCAAAGACGCTTCCTCGGTGATGTGGATCAAGCCGGTGCAGCAAGGCGAATTCAAATCCAGTGGACGACGTTTGGCCTTGGCGCGTTGGCTGACGGAAACGGATCATCCGTTGACCACGCGTGTGATGGCCAATCGGTTGTGGCATTACCATTTCGGACGTGGGATTGTCGGGACGCCGAACGATTTCGGGCGCAATGGCGAACAGCCCACGCATCCCGAATTGCTTGATTGGCTGGCGACGGAATTCACCCAGCCCACCTGGAACGCCGGGCAGAATTCGTCGTCGCAGGCCTGGCGGTTGAAACGCATGCACGCGCTGCTGGTGTTGTCGAACACCTATCAGCAGGATTCGCTCGTGACGGATGCAAAAGCCAAGCTCGACCCGGACAACAAATTGCTCTGGCGCATGAACCGGCAGCGTCTGGATGCAGAAACCTTGCGCGATGCGATTCTGGCCGTGGCTGGCAATCTGACAGAGCAAGCGGGCGGGCCGCCCGTGCGGGTTCCGCTGGAACCGGAAGTTTACGACACGATTTTCACCGAACAGGAGCCGGACAACCTATGGCCGGTGCATCCTGATCCGCGTCAGCACACGCGCCGCACGCTGTATCTGGTGCGCAAACGCAATGTGCGGTTGCCGTTGTTGGTGGCATTTGATGCGCCTGACCTGATGAGTTCCTGTGGCGCGCGCAGCGTCAGCGTGCACGCGTTGCAAGCGCTGACACTGATGAACAGCGACTTTATGTTGCAACAGAGCAAGACGTTTGCCGCCCGGTTGTGGCGCGAAGGCAACGGGCAACAGCGCGCCATGATCACGCGTTTATATGAACTGGCGTTGGGGCGTGCTCCGCGTGTGGCTGAAGTGCAACTGACGCAGCAATTTTTGCGCAGCCAAACGGCTCTGCTGGCAGAACGGCAGGCGCGCGGCGAAACCATTGCTCGCGTGCCCGAACTGCCGCCGATGGCTGATGCGGCAACGGTCGCTGCCTGGGTAGACCTTTGCCTGGCGACCTTGAACCTGAACGAATTTCTATTTTTGCGTTAACGAGGAACGACATGGCGTTACAGACAAGAGTGAACCCCGAAACCGGCGTGCTCGAAGTGTTGGCTGGTGAACAGTGGGTGCGGTTTGATGAATTCCGCAAACAGCAAATTGATCAGGCGTACCAAAACTCCATTCAGTTTTTGCGGGATCGTTTGGGCGAAGACGCCGCGCGCGAAATGGCTCGTAAGGAAAGCGAAGAGCGCGAATCCTGAGCCGCGTTGACCACCGCAGGACGAACTTTCTGGAAAGGCGAACATGCGCAGCAAAAAACTTCTCGCAGTTCTCTTGATGCTCGGCGCGGCAATCCTGTCGGGCAACGGTCTGGCGCAGGACATTCCCGCCGCAGACAAACGTATGGCCGAAGTTCGCCATTTGGATTTGCCGTATCAATTGCCGGAATACCGCACGCAAGCGGAATGGCAGGCGCGCGCGGCAGAATTGCGCAAACAGATTTTGGTCAGCGCCGGGTTGTCGCCGATGCCGGACAAAACACCGATTCGGGCGACGATCTTTGGCCTGGTGGATGGCGGCAATTACACCGTCGAAAAAGTCTATTTTGAAAGCTCGCCCGGGTTTTACGTCACGGGCAATTTGTACCGTCCGAAAAACGTCACGGGCAAAGTGCCAGCGGTGTTGTGTCCGCACGGACACTGGACGTATGGCCGGTTGGAAAACCAGCCGAACAATTCGGGGCCCGCGCGCGCAGCCAATTTTGCGCGTCAGGGATATGTGGCCTTCAGCTATGACATGGTCGGTTACAACGATAGCGCGGCGATTTCGCACCGCTTCGCCGATCACAATGTCACCGGGCGTGAAGCCTTGTGGGGCGTGAACCTGCTCGGGTTACAGCTTTGGAACAGCATGCGCGCGTTGGATTTCCTGCTGACGTTGCCGGAAGTGGATGCCGAGCGCATTGCCTGCACAGGCGAATCGGGCGGCGGCACACAGACCTTTTTGCTCATGGCGGTGGATGAGCGCGTCAAAACTGCCTCGCCGGTCAATATGGTTTCTTTCATCATGCAAGGCGGCAGCTTGTGCGAAAACGCGCCGAACTTGCGTGTGGATACCAATAACGTGGAGTTTGCGGCGCTGATGGCTCCGCGTCCGTTGTTTTTGGTGTCGGCGACCGGCGATTGGACGAAAAACATGCTGACGTCCGAATATCCGGCGATCCAGCGCATTTACCGGCTGTTCAGTGCCGAAGACAAAGTCGCCGCCGTGCAAATGAATGCGCCGCACAATTACAACCAGGAAAGCCGCGAAGCTGTCTATGGCTGGTTTGCGCACTGGTTACAGAGCAGGGCGGAACGGTCGCCGATCAAAGAGCGTTCGGGTGGCGTGGCTGCTGCGCCCGATTTGTTGGTCTTTTATGGACGCCCGCGCCCCGCCAACGAATTAAACGAAGCGCAATTGGCTGATTCATTGATTGCCGCCGCCAAAAAACAACTGGCCGACGCTTTGCCCAAAGACGCCGCCGGTCTGGCCCGGTATCGGGCGGCGTTTGGCGACGCATACAAATATTCGTTGTTGGCCGCCGAACCAACCCCGGCAGAGTTGATCATTGCGCGCGGCGCAAAAGCGACGCAGGGCGACATCGTGTCAGAACCGATTTTGCTGTCGCGCAAACAGGCGCAAGACCGCGTCGCGCTGACTATCTGGCGCAGCAACAAAAACGCGCCCACGCCCGCGGTCAGCAATTTTGTCCTGGCGCCAGTGCCAGTGGATACAGACCTGAACAGTGCACTCGCGCAATTGGTCAAAGCCGGGCACACCGTCGTGACCTTGAAAAGCTTTGCTGGTGGCCGCGAAATCCCCAAAAACATCAAATTCTTTACCACCTATAACCGCACCGACGAAGCCAACCGTGTGCAAGACATCCTGACGGCGCTGACGTTTATGCGGCAATCGCTGTTGTCCGAAGTCGAAGCGCGCGGCGGCAAAACGACCCTGAGCGTCGTTGCCCAAGGCCGTGCCGGATTGGTTGCGTTGTTGGCGCGTGGATTGGCGTCGCGTGTTGACCGGATGGTCGTGGATGCCGGACAGTTTGGTTCCGCGAGTGAGGCTGATTTTCTGAAGTTGCTGCCGATTCCGGGATTGCGTCGCGCCGGAGATTTCACGACCGCAATCGCGTTGGCTCCCTTGACGCCGTTGCTGGTGTATAACACCGGCGGGAAGTTCGCCACAGAGACAATCGCTGGCCTTTACGCTAGACTTGGCCGCGCGGAACACTTTCAGGCGCAAACCGAGAACATTTCAGAGGCTGCGCTGCTGGCCTGGCTAACAGGCAAATAAGCGCGCGCGCCTGGAGGGGCTGGCGATCATACGGCCAAGCTCTGTGAGTGAATCTGAGAATCAAGCTTACATCCGGGTGAATTCTTGAAATGAAAACCTATGAGCCAATTTCTGCGATTTCCAAATGCGGTCAAGCGAGACCCAGCCATCAATACCTGGATGCGTGAGCATACAGGTGAATTAGGAGTGATTGCTCATCGCTGGTTTGAGGTCATGCGTGCATGTGGAGATGACGTTCGAGAATTATTGCATGATGGTCATCCGACTGCGTGCGTAGGTGATGTCGCATTCGGTTATGTAAATGCGTTCAAAGCTCACGTCAATGTTGGGTTCTTTCGTGGCGCTGAGATCGCTGATCCTGAAGGTTTACTGGAAGGCACTGGCAAATTCATGCGCCATGTGAAGCTCCGACCCGAAAGCGATACAAATATTGCAGCACTTATAATGCTAATCGAAACTGCGTATGCTGACATCAGGTCACGCCTCAACGCGTAATATTTTGCCGCCTTACCACGTGGCCGTCGGGCAGTTTGTAGTTCAACGTACATAGCCACGCCAATAGAGCCTCCCTTGTGATGAGGCAAGAAATACCAGCGCGGTAAAAGAGAGAGAGAAAAAGGGATTGTCAGAATATAAACCAGATATCGAAGCGGAGATTGCCTTAACCCCAACAGAGGAGGACGGAAGAAACTCTCCTACCCGCTCAGGCTATCGCCCTCAGTTCTATTACGATGGGCACGACTGGGATGCAGTGCTTACTTACGCAGGCGTAGAATGGGTTTACCCAGGACAAACGGCGAAGGCGTATCTTTCTTTCCTCAGCCCGGAGTGTCACGTCGGAAAGCTTTATCCAGGAAAAGAGTTTTTGCTGCGCGAAGGCACACGTGTCGTAGGAAAAGGCCGTGTTGTCAAAATTCTCAGGTTAGAAGAGTCAGCAAAAAGGACGGGCGACTAAAGATGTCAACGAGGGCTAACACCCCGTTGTGGCGGAGAGCCTGAAGCGCTGTTCCGCCATAGTCAGCAGTCGCAGCTTTTATTCACGTTTATCAACACAGAAACAAAGGATTTACATGCCAGAAAGTCAGAATCAAGTTACCAATTCGCAAACCCTGGTCATTGACGCCGAAAAGTTTGAATTTGAAGCGCTTGAGCAACAAAACGGATTTGCCACCGTGGTGAAATTCAAAGTGGAAAATCCTGACGTTCGTCCGGGTGATGTGTTGCTCATCCTGTCGGGGGGCGACATCAACTTTCACGGATTCATCGGCAAAATCGAAGACGGCTGGGGCATTGCGATGGATCGCAATGGATCACAGTTGGCTGCCGTGGTGCACTGATTGCCGACCTGTTACTCGCCAGCGTAGGCGGATGGCGCGGAAGAGCTTTTGATTTGCCGGGTCGCATACGCTCCGATGGCGAGCGCCAGCAGAATGCCTGCGATCCAGAACAAGACCAGTCGGCCACGGTTGATCGTTTCGTCTTTCTTCAAGACCTGAATCATGCCGCGCCAACCGCAATTTCCGCAGCGATAGGTTTTGTAGGAAGAGACTTTTTTGAAGGTTGTTTCCAGAATGTTGCGCGAATGTGAGCGATGCGCGTGTCCGCCGCATTTCGGGCAGATCATATGTGTTTCTCCTTGGGGCAATCTGACTGAACCGCCAATCATCAGGTATGGCAACACCTGACGGGCGAACTCTTTGCGCTTCTGGTGAAGGCAACGTGATGCTGACTAAATCGTAACAGCCGTTACCAATTGTCGCGTGTTCTGATTTAGAAAAGCTGTTCAATGACCTGGCCGCCAAAATCTGTCAGCCGTTCGTGGCGGCCATTGTGCAGATATGTCAGTTTCATTTGATCCAGGCCGAGTGCGTGTAAGATCGAAGCGTGTATGTCGCGCGGATGATAACGCGGGCCAACCGTGCGGAAGCCGAGTTCGTCTGTTTGGCCGATGACCTGACCGCCTTTGACGCCGCCGCCTGCCATCCACATGGAAAACCCGGTCGGATTATGGTCGCGGCCTTTGCCGTTTTCCGACACGGGTGTGCGGCCAAATTCGCTGCCCCAAACGACCAGCGTCGAATCCAGCAAGCCGCGCCCTTTCAAATCCTTCAACAATCCGGCGATCGGTTTGTCAGTCCAGCGGCACATCTGTTCGTGGTTGCTGACCATGTTGTCGTGCGCATCCCATTGCACACTGACGGGGCCGCCGCCTGAAAACAACAGCACAAACCTTACGCCGCGCTCTACCAGACGGCGCGCCAGCAAACAGCGCGTACCAAATTCAGCCGTTTGGTTATTGTCCAGCCCATACATTTCGCGCGTCGCTTTGCTTTCCTTGCTCAGATCAACCGCTTCGGGCGCGTGTTGCTGCATGCGAAAGGCCAGTTCATACGATGACAGGCGCGCCTGTAATTCAGAATCGTCTGCGCGCAGGTTTAAGGAATTCATGCGGCGCAAATAGCCCAACAAGTTGCTTTGCTGTGCGCGGCTGATTTCCGTCGGCGGAGCCAAATGCAGGATCGGCGTTTTGCCGTTGCGCAGTTGTGTTGCCTGATACACGGCTGGCAAATAACCCGCTCCCCACATCGGAGCGCCACCTTCGGGCAAACCTTCGGGTTGCGTCATCACACAATAGGCAGGCAGGTTTTCGCTTTCGCTGCCCAAGCCAAAGGTCACCCAACTGCCCAAACTGGGATGGGCCGCCAGCACGCGCCCGGACATCATCTGGTACATCGCCGGAGCGTGGACAAAACTGTCTGTGTAACACGAACGAATGACGGCGAGATCGTCCGCGCAGGTCGCTACGTGGGGAAACAGGTCGGAAACTTCCAAACCGGATTGGCCATACTTGTTGAATTTCCAGGCGCTGCGCAACAGCGGTGTACCGGCTTTGACGAACTGGCTTTTGACTTCGCCGAAACTGGGCGGCATTTGTTGCCCATGCAAACGATCCAGCACCGGTTTGGGATCGAAGGTTTCCATCTGGCTGGGGCCGCCGACCATAAACAGGAAAATGACGGCTTTGGCTTTGGGCGTGAAATGCGGCGCTTTGGGCGCGAGCAGGTTGGTCACTTTCGCCGATTTTTCGCGGTCGGCAGCAGCGGCATCCTGCGCCAGCAAATACGAAAGCGCCAGCGAACCAAAGCCATTGGCTGCGCGCGAGAGAAAATCGCGCCGCGAGGTTGTGCCAGACCAGTGGCCAGAACCGTATGTAGATTGCGAATTCATAATCGGTATCAGATCGCCTTGCAGTGTTATGTGAATCGGTTGCGGGAAGTCTTACCGCGCAAATTCTGCCACGACTGGCGCATGATCCGAAGGCTTTTCCAGCGCGCGCGGAATTTTGTCAATCCAGGACGCCGTGCAGCTTTCAGCCAGTGGAGCCGTCGCCCACAAATGATCAATGCGCAATCCATGGTTGCGCGGGAAGGCTCCGCCACGATAATCCCACCACGAAAACAGCCCGGCGTCGCTATGATGCTGGCGGAAAACGTCCACCAATCCCCAGTCGGTGACGTGCTGTAAGGCGGCGCGTTCGGCGTCGCTGCACAGGATTTTGCCCGCCCACAAAGCGGGATCGTGCACGTCACGGTCTTCTGGCGCGATGTTGAAATCGCCGCAAATCACCAGCGGCGTGGTCGGATCACAGTGTGCGTCAAAAAAGCGGCGCAGTTGCTCCAGCCAGGCCAGCTTGAATTGATACTTTTCCGAACCGACTTCAGAGCCGTTGGGCACATACACATTGATCACGCGCACGCCATTGATGGTCGCGGCAAGCAGACGCCGCTGCGCCGCCGGATCATCGCCGGGAAATCCACGCTGCACGTCTTCTGCCGCCGCCAGCGAAAGAATCGCGACGCCGTTATAGGTCGGTTGCCCAAAGATGGTTACCTGATAGCCCAGTTCTTGAAATGGCGCGGCAGGGAACTTTTCGTCCACGCATTTGATTTCTTGCAGGCAAAGCACGTCGGGGCGATTGCCTTTGAGCCATTCCTGCACTTGCGCCAGGCGAATGTTGATCGAATTTACGTTCCAGGTGGCAATTTTCATGATGATTTCTATCGGTCAAAGTGGCGCTTGAGCCGTGATGGCAATCAATTTCGCCCTGATTGAAAAAAAGGTTTCGGGTTGTTGGGAAACGTCACTTTACCCAATTGCACCTGATCCGAAAAGCCGCAAAAGCGAGAATTCTCTTCGTTCCTAACCTGGGCGGTTTGCGCCGCGAGTGCCGGGCAGTTGTATAATTGCCGCGCCCTTACCAAACAATCGTCGAACCGAAGCGTTCGGGAACCAAAGTTGATGAGGTCCGCATGAAGTTACATCGTCCATCGTTTCGTTTTGTCTGGCGTTACGCTGCCGCGTGCGTGCTGGTGAGTTTGCTTGGCTTGCCGGTGATGCGCTCCGTCGGGGCGCAAGACCCGCCGTTGCCGCCGCAACCAAAACCGACGCCGACGCCTGCGCAAAAAGACCCGCGCGACAAAAAAGGCGCGCAACGTCAGGGAGCACAAGCAGATCAACAACCGCTTGACCCAGACAGCGTGATTCGGGTGGATACCAACCTGGTGAGCCTGGACGTGACGGTTGTGGACACCAGCAATAACATGCCGGTTTTCGATTTGAAAAAAGAAGACTTCACGGTGTTTGAAGATCGCGTCAAACAGGACGTCGAAACCGTCAGCCGCGAAGAAGTTCCGCTCAGTTTTGGATTGGTGATTGATACGTCGGGCAGTATGAAAAGCAAGCTGCAAACCGTGATTGATTCGGCGATGTTGCTGGTCAAACAAATGCGCGAGCAGGACGAAGCCTTTGTCGCTTCATTCAAAGGCGAGCCGGAGCTGGTTCAGGACTTCACCAAGGATCGCCGCGAATTGGAAGACGCCTTGAACGAACTGTATACCAGCAACACCACGGCGCTGCTTGATGCGATTATTGCCACGGCGGATTACGCCCAGGAAAAAGGCAAACAACGCCGCAAAGCCTTGATCGTGATCAGCGACGGTTTGGACAAAAACAGCTCCGTCAAAGAACGCGAAGTGATGGAGGCGCTGAAAGAAGACGAAGTGCAGGTGTATCTGGTCGGCTTCATTGACGAAGAAGACAACGAGAGAAGCATGTTTGGCAAATCGCCCGCCAAAAAGGCAAAAGAATTGCTGACGCGTTTGGCTGACGATTCGGGCGGACGCGCATACTTCCCGAAAGAAATCAGCGAAATGCCGCAGATTGCCGAACAGATCGCCAAAGATTTGCGCACGCAATATGTCGTGACGTATCAGCCGAGCAACCAGAACAAAGACGGTTCGTTCCGCACTGTCAAAGTGATGATCAATCCGAAGGGCGCGCGCAAGTTTAACGCCCGCACCCGCCAAGGATATTACGCGCGCGACGCCAAAGGGCAGGCTCCCACGCCGATGAACAAAAAGACCGGCAGCCGGTAACCTGACAATCAGAATGAAAAAGCCAAAGGCGCGAAAGAGAAGTTCTCTTGCGCGCCTTTGGCTTTGGGAGAGCGTTGCAAATGTTGCGCGAGATTATGACGTGAGCAGTTGCCGGGCGATGACCAGACGCTGGACTTCGCTGGTGCCTTCGCCGATGGTGCAGATCTTGGAATCGCGCCAGTGTTTTTCAGGCGGGTAGTCCTTGGTGTAGCCGTATCCGCCGTGAATCTGAATTGCCTCTTCGCAAACTTTGACCGCGATTTCCGAAGCGTAGAGTTTGGCCATGGCGGATTCTCTGGTGGTTTGCTGTTTGTTGTCCTTCATCCAGGCAGCGCGCCAGATCAACAACCGTGCGGCGTCAATTTGCGTTGCCATATCAGCCAATTTGAATTGAATTCCTTGAAAGTCAAAAATCGGCTGGCCAAATTGCTTACGCTCTTGCGCGTATTTCAAGGCGGATTCGTAAGCGCCTTGCGCGATGCCCAAAGCCAGCGCAGCGATGGAAATTCGTCCGCCATCCAGAATTTGCATGGCATTAACGAAACCGCGCCCCGGTTCTCCCAAAAGGTTTTCTTTTGGCACCCAGCAATCTTCAAAAATCAACGACGCGGTTTCAGATGCGCGCACGCCCAACTTGTTTTCTTTTTTGCCGGCGAGAAAGCCTTTGGCGCCGTGTTCGACGATGAAGGCGCTGATGCCGCGCGAACGCATTTCGCGGTTGGTGATCGCCAGCACGACTGCCGTGTCAGCAGAAATACCATGCGTGATGAAGTTTTTGGCGCCGTTGATTACCCAGCCGCCATCTCGCGGAATGGCCTGCGTTTTCATGCCCGACGCGTCTGAGCCGGAGCCGGGTTCGGTCAACGCCCAAGCGCCGAGTTTTTCGCCTTTGGCCAGGGGCGTGACAAAACGCTCGCGCTGTGCCGCCGTGCCGTACTGGTAAAGGTGATTGGTGCAGAGCGAATTGTGCGCGGCGACTGACAGGCCAATTGCGCCGTCTATGCGGGACAGTTCTTCGATAATCAGCGCGTATTCGACATACCCCATTCCCGCGCCGCCATATTCTTCGGGAAAGAGTACGCCGGTCAGACCCAATGCTCCCATTTTGGCAAATAGTTCACGCGGGAAATGCTGGGCTTCATCCCACTCCTGAACGTGCGGTTTGATTTCCGCTTCTGCAAATTCACGCACGGATTTTTTGATTTGCCATTGCTCGTCAGTCAGATTGAATGATAGTGACATCAGCGGCTCCTTTTTCCGGTTGATAAATGATCGTTATACCGCGATAAAAATGGAATATTAGGGCGAAGTTTTCAACCGTGAACGGTGGAGATTGCGCCACATACAGGAACGGAAATTTTCTTCCCACGCCGATTGACGCCCCTGGCGAATATCTTTATGCTGCATTTAGTGGTCGTTGTCACAAATAACGGTCACTGCCACGCAAAAACGAGCAGGTCCCTGTCCTTGCTGGTTTAATTCATCAAATTCAAACGACGAATAGTACGACGCGCGCCGGTATGAATTGCAGCGTAGAATCAGAGAATCATCCCGCTCCGTACCTCGCCGCAGCGCAAGTCTCTCGTGCCCCACGATAACGAGAAGCTGCCATGAAAAGTCCTAGGTTTTTATTCGGGTTGATGGCTGCCATCGCCTTGCTTGCAGTTTTTCCGCAAGAGCGTGTGGCAGGGCAATCGTCCGTGTCCGTACAGGAATTGATGTTTGATAAGCCGTTGACGCGTGAGTTGGCAGGCGGGCAAACCGACGAATTCGCTCTGGCATTGGCGGCAAACCAATATGTGGAAGTGACGCTGGCGCGTAACGGGATCGTGCTTGTCGTGACGCTACTGGCGCCGGATGGTCATTTGGTCGCAGAAGGCACCGGCGACACGGAAGCTGTTGGCGACGACACGGTCCGCTATCAGGCACAGGAAGCCGGGACGTACAAACTGATGGTGCGGCCAAGTCGGCCTGAGGCGAACCGCGCACAGTATCAGGTGCGTCTCGCGGTTTTGCGACCGGGCACGGATGCTGATCGTGAACGCGTTGCTGCGCATCAGTTGCTTGGCGCGGGCAGTCGCTTAATGACGCAACATACTGCGGCGGCGGCCCAACAGGCCGCCAGCAAGTTTCGCGAAGCCAGTCAGCGTTTTCGGGCAGTCGAAGATAAGCCTGGCGAAGCGATTGCGCTGGGCTTTTTGGCGGGCGCGCTGTTTGAGCAAAATCTGGCCAAAGAAGCATTGCCGCTGATGGAACAGTCGCTGGCAATGTTCCGCGCACTGGGAGACCGTGTACGAGAAGCGGAAATGTTGAACGCCGTCGGCTGGGCGCATCGCAGTTTGGGGCAACCACAGCAATCGCAGACGTATCATCAACAGGCGCTTACCCTCAGCCGTGCGCTTGGCAATCGTTCGCACGAATTATCCGCGCTCAACAATTTGGGCTTGGTGACAAGCGTGCTTGGCGATGAGCAAGCCTCGTGTGCGTATTATGAAGAGGCCCTGAAGCTCTTGCCGCAATCGCCAGATCGTTCGATAGAAGGCTTTTTATCGAACAATCTGGCCTCTTCTTATCGGCGCTTGGGAGAGCCTTACAAAGCGCGCGAATATTTTCAGCGGGCGCTGGCATTCTTTCGCGCGACCGGACAGCGTGCGCAGGAAGCCATCGCCATGGCGAATCTGGGCGCAGTGCATTTTGGCCTGGATGAATACCAGCCAGCGTTGGAATCCGTACAGGCGGCATTAGCGATTCATCGTCAAAGCGGCAATCGGCGCTACGAAGCCGTTACTTTGCGAAACATGGCGCTGGTTTACCTGAGACTGGGAGACAAGGATCAGGCCGATAGTTTGCTGGCGGAAACACTGGCGATTTGCCGTGCGCTAACGGATCGCAGCTGTGAAGCGGCTACGCTGACCAATATCGGGCGCTCGCAGCAGGGGCGCGGCCAGTTTGCGCAAGCGCTGACTACCTTCCAACAGGCCTTGGCGTTGCATCGCGCCGTCTCCAATCGCCCGGATGAAGTCGAACGGCTGATCGAAATCGGGCAAATCTATGGCGCGCTGGGAGAGACCACCAAAGCACTGGCGCATTTTCAGGAAGCATTGCCATTGACGCAGCAAATCCGTCAGCGGCTATTTGAAGCCAAAGCGTTGTTGGGATTGGGGCAAAGCTATCGTGCGCTCGGTGATGATGCCCAAGCGGTGAGCTACCTGACACAGACATTGACTATCAGTCGCGCTATCAACGCCCGCCTGATCGAGGTCGAATCGCTGCGGGAATTGGCGGGACTCTTTCTGAAGCAGGGCGCATATGCACAGGCGCGAGCTCAAATTGAGCAAGCTATTGAATTGATCGAAACCTTTCGTGTGCGCATCGCCAGTTTGGATTTGCGCGCCAGCTATCGCAGCGCTTGGCAGCGTTTGTACGGACTTCATCTGGAAATTCTGGTCCGGCAACACGAAAAAGAACCTCAAGCGGGATTTGCTGCCGAAGCGTTTCGCGCCAGTGAACGGGCACGGGCACGCAGTTTTCTGGAAATGCTGGCTGAAGCGCACGTGAACATTCAGCAAGGAGTCAGCCCCGCATTGTTAGAGCGCGAACGTGAATTGCGTCAGCGTCTATCCGCCAAAAACAGTTTGTTGTCACAACTTGCGCTCGGCAATGCCAGTCAGGCAAAAGTGGCAGCGCTCCGCACAGAAATCCAGCAACTGCTCGCGGAATATCGTGGCCTTATCAGCCAAATCCGGGTTGCCAGTCCCAAATATGCCGCGCTTGCTTTGCCTGAACCGCTTTCGCTGGCTGACGTTCAGCAACAAGTGTTGGAGCAAAATTCAGTCTTGCTGGAATATTGTTTGGGGCAGGAACGCAGCTTTCTGTTTGCGGTGACCAAAGACGCCATTCAGGTTTTTGAGCTGCCGAAAGAAGCCAGGATCGAAGACGCCGCCCGACGATTGCACCAGCTAGCGACCGAATCTGGCCAACCGCACGTTTTCAAATCTGCCCAGGAACGACTTGCGCACCAACAGGAATTGCATACGAAGTATCGGGCAACAGCTTCTGATTTAAGTCAGATGTTGCTTGCGCCCGTGCAATCATTGTTGGGGCGCAAACGCTTGTTGATCGTCGCCGATGGCTCGTTGCATTACCTGCCATTTGCCGCACTACCTGACCCCAGAGCGGAAAATGCCAAAACCATAACGCGGACAGGAGTTGGACCGGTTTCCGGCACGCCGCTGATTGTGAATCACGAGCTAGTGTTGTTGCCGTCAGCTTCGACATTGGCGGTGATGCGCCGTGAATTGAGCGCTCGCCCACGCGCGCCCAAAACGATTGCTGTCCTGGCAGACCCGATCTTTGATCGTCAGGATGCGCGTGTGTTGGCAAAGAACGCTTCTGCTCGCACTGATCTTGTGGCGACCAATCCGGCTCGCTTGCCAGGGGCTGGGACGGACAACGTGCGCGATGATGTGAACGAAGCCGCAGGATTGCGACGGTTGCCATTTTCTCGCCAGGAAGCGGAAACCATCGCGGCTTTGACGCCACGCCACAGTCGCAAAGTGGCGCTCGATTTCGACGCCAACCGTGCTTTGGCCGTCAGCGATGAGCTGGCGCAGTATCAAATTTTGCATTTTGCGACGCACGGCGTGATCAACCAGTCGCAACCGGAATTGTCTGGCTTGGTATTTTCGCGACTTGATAAACAAGGGACCGACCAGGATGGATTTTTGCGGGCAATGGACCTTTACAATTTGCGGTTGCCTGCCGAGCTGATCGTATTGAGCGGATGCCGCACCGCGCTCGGAAAAGAAGTGAACGGGGAAGGTCTGATCGGTCTTACACGCGGTTTTATGTATGCCGGAGCGCGACGCGTGCTGGCCAGTTTGTGGCAAGTGAATGACGCCGCCACTGCAGCGCTAATGAAACAGTTTTATCAGGGAGTGTTGCAGCAGAAGCTTACTCCGGCAGCCGCGTTGCGTGCCGCGCAGGTGGCAATGTGGCAAAGCGAACGTTGGCACGCGCCGTATTACTGGGCGCCGTTTGTTTTGCAGGGGGAATGGTAGTTGTCCGTTGTCGGACAAGATGGCCGCAACGTGGATGAGTTCGTTTTAGGTCTGTCATTTTATTGAGTGTTGCCATGATCGAACGTCCTGGAAATCGGCTGAAAAAGGGAAATCAACTAACACAGGTTTCTTTTGACAGTTTGCTTGCCTTTCTCGGCACAGACCGCGAGAGCGCCGCACAGGCTTATCTTGATCTGCGTCGCTCGTTATTCACTTTCTTTGCTGTGCGCAATGCGCCTGATCCTGATGAACTGGCAGATGAAGTTTTCAACCGGGTCGCACGTCGTTTGAGCGAAGGCGTGGAAATCACCACTGAGCAACCGGCATCGTTTTTTTATGCGGTGGCACGCAACGTCTGGCGCGAACGATTGGCCAGAGGGCAATCCATCATGCCGTTGCCAGAGTTCGAATCGCCCGCACTTCGTTTGCGTGTCACACCGCATGATGAGTTGCTGGCTGCCAACGTAGAGCGCGAAACAGAAGCGCGGCATCACGCCTTGCAAGCTTGTTTGGCCAAGTTGCCAGAAGCCGAGCGCGAAGCCCTGATGAACTATTACCAGTTTGACGGCGGGGCAAAAATTGAAATGCGCAAAGAACTGGCAGAGCGGTTGCAGGTTTCGGGAAATAACCTGCGGCAAAAAATCGCCCGCCTGAAATTGCGGCTCAATGAATGCGTGAAAAAGACGCTGCGGGCAGAGCGCGGACGTTCTGCAGAAAAATAATTTTGGCGCATTGAGAAAATGGCGTAACAAAATCTTCCTTCGCTCATCTCAACATAGAGACTGGTGGTCAAAGCATCCGCAAGCAACGTTTAGGATAGGTGAACATGGAACGCACATCGTTGGAATCCGCCGAGCGCGCAAAGCTAAGAAAGTATTTGCTTGGCCAGCTTTCGCAGATGGAGGTGGAACAACTGGAACGTCTGTATTTTGCCCAGAGCGAAATGGCGGACGAATTGTGGGCCGTGTTTGGTGATCTCGCTCGCGAATTTATGCAAGGTGCTTTGTCTGAAGAGGAAACGCAACGATTTGCGGCTCGCGTACAAGCAGCACCGGCCTTGCGGGAGATGTTTGAGTTAGAGCGGGGCTTACAGGCATTGGCTGAGAATTACCAACGTGCGCTTCCCGCTAGCGCCCCTTCCGCGCTGTTTGCTTCTCCCACCGCTCGCCGCTTTGGCTGGTGGAATAGATCACTGATAACGCCGCTGAAGCTGGCGGGCGCGTTTTGCACCGTCTTGTTGCTGGCCGGACTTGCGTGGCTGCATTGGCCTGCGCGAAAGAATGTTTCTTTGATGGCGGTTAATAAGACACCTGCGCCGACGCCACAGCCACACATTCCTCCGACTGTTACTCCTACCGTGATTTTGCGGGAAAAAACGCCCAGACCAACCGGCCCGAAAGATGATGTGAGCACGCACGAATTAATTGCGTCCTTTTATCTTGCCGATGAGGGCGTTCGCGCAGCACAAGATTTACCCAAACTGGAACTGCCCGCACAGGCGATGACGCTTCGTTTGGAATTGGAGCTGACCGGCCAAACGTGTAGTCAATATGACGCTGTGCTGACCACTGAAAGTGGCGCGCAAGTGCGCCGTTGGCAGAACTTAGCTCGACAAAAGACACAAGACCTGGTCCTGGTCACGCTTCAGCTTCCAGCCACAGCCGTCGAAAATGGCGATTATCAGGTGACGTTAGAGTGCGCCGAAAAAAGGAAGCACGCTGCCCCCCCAGAACATCACCGTTTTCGTATAGAGCGGCAATAACACGATAAAAAAAGCTGTCACACTTTTCCAAAAACTGCATATTCCAAGTGGACACGGCAGTGTTCGCTCGTGCGTTTGCGATCAACGTGGTTCGGGGCAGCTTCACCAGCGCTTCCTTTGGCGGATAGTCGTAAACGGATGAGATTTCCGAGTCACACTTTTTTCTTAAACACCGCAGGTACGCGCTGGACTGGTTAGGATTCGGCGAACGGAAAGTGCGTGCAACGCCGCTGTGCGTAGAGAGAAGAGTGTGGCTCGGAATTCATCTGAAGCGTTCTTGTGGGGAGAACGTTAAGAGCAAAGGCTGAAATAGATATCGGCATCGGGGCCGCTATTTCAGCCTTTTGTCATGTCAGGTCGTCCTCAGGATTTATCCGCTCAGCCAAAATACGATGGGCAGTGCTTGGGAAACAGCGAGGCGGGACTTTCTCCTTGGCGCGCGAAAGATTTTTCCCTATACTCCGCGCACCCTTTCACAAAACAGATTTCCTAATTTCCGAGGAGCACGCCATGAACCGCTGCGCGCGTTGTTTCAGCGACTTGTCTGCGCTGGCCGTTTTCTGTCCTCAGTGCGCTCAAGCCAACCAGCCTGACTTTGAACAATTGGTGGGACAAATCATCGGCGAGCGTTATCGCCTGGAACGCCGGTTGAGTCAGAGCGGTCTGGCGACAGTGTTGGCCGCCACCGATTTACAGACCAGACAACCCGTTGTCGTCAAAATCAGCAATCCGGCGCAATTGGCGCGGCGCGAGCAAAGCTTTGCGTTAGAGCCAGAAGACGCGCGAAATTACTGGAATGAAATGCTCGCGCGTATGGAGCGCGAAGCA
>JAEUQO010000378.1 GCA_016789605.1 Acidobacteriota bacterium | reverse complement strand
CATTCCTTACGGTAAGGAAACGCCGCAACAGATTTTTGGCGAGTTGCTTTACGAAATCTACTACCGCTTTCTCGAAACCGAAGACGAATATTTCGATTACGCGCCGGCAGAGGTTCCGCCACAAGGCCGCTGGAAAATTTACGGGCTGGGATTACCGGAAGGCATTTTGAAAAAGGTCTATCACGAAAATGCCGAACGGCTGTTGGGCTTGCGCCGCTGATCCGCGACAACCGCGCGCTGCCGATCACGGGCAAACTGTAAAACAACCCAACTGTCTTAACCGACAACCCAGTCCGGGACAAAAACCGCAGAAAGGAAAATCGCCATGTCCAGGAACCGTATGCGGCACGCTGTGGCTGGTCCTCTTTTCCACAGTATCGGAATTTTCTTCGTTGCCGTTTTGTTCGCCGCGTGTGCGACAGCCCAGCATTCGTCGCCCAGCAAAGGCTGGCCAACCGGCACGCCAGCGTCCGTCGGACTCGACGCCAAAGTGTTGACCGATCTCGATGCCGACATTGCGGCGGGCAAATACGGTTACGTAGACAGCCTGCTCGTCATTCGCCACGGCAAGGCTGTGTATGATCGTTCGTATCAACACGATTACGACCGCATCTACGCCAAAGAAGCCAAAGAGCCAGGGCCGCTCAACGCGCACGATCCTTCCGGTCCATACAATTACTTCAATCCGTGGTGGCATCCGTTTTACCGGCGCGGCGCATTGCACACCCTGCAATCGGTGACCAAAACCATGACGTCGGTCATCATCGGGGTCGCCACGACGCGCAAAGAATTCCCCAGCATAGACACGCCCATCCTGACGTTTTTTGACGCCGCCAAAGTCGCAAACATAGACGAACGCAAACGCCGCATCACCATTCGCCATTTGCTGACCATGACCGGCGGCTTCGACTGGAATGAACAGCTTCCCTACACCGATCCCAACAACGCCGCCATCCAGATGGAGGCCAGCGCGGATTGGGTCGCCTTCACCATCAACCGCCCGATGGCGCGCGAACCGGGCACGCTATTCAATTACAGCAGCGGCGAATCGCAGTTGCTCGCGCATATCTTTCGCGTAGCCACGGGACAAGACATCGAAGAATACGCTGCGCGACACCTTTTCGCGCCGCTCGGCATTCAGGAGTTTTACTGGAAGCGCACGCCGTCTGGCCCGGTGGATACGGAAGGCGGTTTGTATTTGCGCGCGCACGACCTGGCCAAAATCGCGCAACTGTTTCTGAAAAACGGCGTTTGGGAAGGCAAACAAATCGTCGCCGCCGACTGGGTCAAAGCATCTATCGCGCCCAGCGTCAAAGTCGGCAACAGCGGCATTCAGTATGGGTTGAAGTGGTGGCTCTATCCATACGGCGACGGTTCGCATCTGGCATGGGCCGGATCAGGCTTCGGCGGACAAATTCCCCTGGTCTTTCCCGAACACGATCTGGTCGTCGTCTTCACAGCCTGGAACACACTCGGCACCGGCAAACGACTCAGCCACCGCGAAGCGATTGACCGCATTCTGCGCGCAGTGGTTAAACCACAACCTGCGACGACAAAACAATAGCAACAACCAGACAAATACCAGCGAGAACAACGACGAAGCGAGGCAACTATGAAGAAAAAACTTCTTATCTGCGCCTGTTTTTTGTTCGCGGTACTGAGTTGGCAAACTGCCATAGCGCAAACCCGCCCGCCCAACATCGTGCTGATTCTTGCAGATGATCTGGGCTGGAAGGATGTCGGCTATCAAGGCTCTGATTTTTACGAGACTCCCAATCTCGATCGGTTGGCAAAATCTGGCATGGTTTTCTCTCAGGCCTATGCAGGGGCGGGCAATTGCGCGCCCAGCCGGGCCGTCTTGCTCTCAGGACAGTACGGCCCGCGTCACAGCGTCTATGCCGTAGGAAGCACTGATCGCGGCCCGAAAAACCTGATGCGTATGATCCCGATTCCCAACAAAAGCGGACTCGCGCCGGAGCAAGTAACGCTGGCTGAAGCATTGAAAGCTGCCGGTTACGTAACAGGCATCTTTGGCAAATGGCATCTGGGTGGCCCCGATGGCGCTTCCCCGAAAGTACAAGGGTTCGATGTCTATTTTGACTCGCGCCTTCCCAATCCAAACCGACGGCGCGATGAACCGGAAGACCCAAAAGGCATTTACTCGCTGACACGCGCAGCAATGCGCTTTATTGAACAGCATAAAGACAAACCCTTTTTTGCTTATGTCGCGCAACACGCCATTCACACGTCGTTAGAGGCGCGGCCCGCGTCGCTCGCCAAATTCAAAGCCAAACAGCCAGGCAGACAGCATCAAGACGCGCTCTATGCCGCCTGCCTCTATGACCTGGACGACGGAGTCGGGTTGTTACTCAATCAGCTAAAAGAACTTGGACTCGCCCAAAATACGTTGTTCATTTTCACCTCGGACAACGGCGGCACACAACAATCTTCGCAAGAACCGCTGCGCGGCAACAAAGGCTGTTATTACGAAGGCGGCATCCGCGAACCATTCATCGCCTATTGGCCGGGCGTGATAAAACCCGGCACCATCAACACGACGCCCATTCACAACGTGGACTTGTACCCAACGTTTCTGGCCGTGGCAGGCGCCCAAATACCGCCCGGCAAACTTCTTGATGGAGAAAGCCTGTTGCCGCTTTTCAGAAACAATGGCCAACTCAACCGCCAGGCGATCTTTTGGCATTTTCCCGGCTATCTTGATACGCCTGTCTTGCGTGGCCGAGATACGGTCTTTCGTACTCGTCCGGTCAGCACAATTCGCAAAGGCGATTGGAAGCTGCACCTTTATCACGAAGAGTGGCAGCTTGATGGCGGGCTTGCCAGAATCGAGGTCAACAACGCGGTGGAGCTATACAACATCGCGGCGGACATCGGTGAGCGAAACAATCTGGCAAATGCCAATAAGGCAAAACGCGATGAATTGCTGGGCGATTTGTTACGCTGGTGCAAGACAACCAAGGCGCCTTTCCCGACAGAGCGCAACCCCGCCTACGTTCCAGAACCAGCTGTAAGCAAGCCTCAGAACCAATAATTTCACCTGTAAATCTATCGGTGAAATGTATTGTTTACCTCATAGACCTGACCATAAACCTGGAGAATCCCCATGCGAACTGTGACCAATCTTGTTCTGAGTTGTTTGCTGGCCTGCACCGTCTTTCTGGCAAGCGGCAAAGTCCAGGCGCAAACCTGGCAACCGCCGACTGAGGCAGCCCGCTGTCCGACAAAGTGGGGCGCAAACGATCAGCGCGGTTCCGGCAATCACATGAAACCGGAGACCGTGTTACATGCGCTGAAGCTGGTGCAAACCGGCGAAGTCATCGAGCTGGGGCAGGTGCTCAGTTCGACCATGCCGTTTTTTGGCACACGGCGGTTTGATGTGCACACCAAACGCACGTTTATGAATCCGCAAACGAACCGCCGGGGCAGCAACGAAGAATTGGTCGTCAGCGAAATCGGTCAGGTCGGCACGCAATTCGACGGATTTGCGCACCAAACAATTGGCGACAGCCTGTACAACTGTTTCAAGCTTGGCGACGCGGCGACGCGCAATGGCTTTGAGAAACTGGGGGTCGAAAATGTCGGCGCGTTAATCACACGCGGCGTGCTGATTGATATCGCCGCGCTGAAAGGCGTTGAGATGCTGCCCGACAATTACGAAATCACGGTGCAGGATATTGAACAGGCGCTGGCCCGGCAAAAGTTGAAGCTGCAACCCGGCGACGCTGTGATTATTCACACCGGTTACGGCAAGCTGTGGGGCAAAGACAATGCACGCTATGTAAAAGCGTCTCCCGGGATTGGCGTGGCGGCGGCGGAATGGTTGGCCAAACAAGACCCGATGCTGGTCGGCGCTGACAATTCATCGGTGGAAATCAGCCCCAACCCCGATCCGAAACTGTCGCTGCCGATTCACCAGATCATGCTGGTCATTAACGGCATTCACCTGCTCGAAAACCTGAAGCTCGATCAACTGGCAGCCCAGCGCGTACAGGAATTCGCGTTGATCTTACAACCGCTAAAAATCCAGGGCGGCACCGGTTCGACGGTGGCTCCGATTGCGCTTCGCTAAGCCCTGACAACAGGATTCACCAACGCGGCTATTCTTTATAACGGGTGACGACTCGATAACGGGCGAGCAGTTCTTCCAAAAAGCCTTCGTAATCGAAACTGGCAGGATCGTAGTAAGGACGGATTTTTTCGACCAACGGCAGCGCAATGCGCCAGGCCAACCATTGGCGCGGTTGTTCGGGAATGTCGTAACGGCGGCGCAGGAAGTTTTCGACGACGACGATTTCGGCAGGAGAAACGCCGCGCACATCACCGCTGAAATCCACCGGCCTGGCGACCCGGCGATGCGCAGAATCAATCGCTTCACTTTCAAACACTTCGGCAAAACTGGGGGCTTCGGCAGCGCGCTCTTTGACGACGACCGTGTTGGCGACAAAATCGCCCAGCCGTTTGGCGCGGTCGCTGGCAAACACGGACAAAATTCCGATTGAGTAAAACGGAAACGGCATGATGTCCATGCCGCGAATCAGATTGCGCGACAGCGCGGCAAAAAAGGTGATGGGCCGTCCGTCTTCCTGAATCACGCGCAGCTTCATCCAGCGTTTGCCCGGCGTCTGGCCGCTCCAGATCGTTTCGAAGATCACGAAATAGCCAAACACGACCACAAAAATTACCAGAATCGCCAACGCCATCAACCACAAACTGCCTTCTTGCGTTTCACCAACCAGCCGCTCGCTAAGTTTGCGCACCCAGCCGCTCAGTTCATAGGCTGAAACATAAATGACGACAATGGCAACGACTTGAATCAGGTGGTCAATCGCACAGGCGAGAAAGCGATTGCCGATTGTGGCGAGCGCAAATTGCAGTTCTACGTGCTCAGGGGTTTCGATGAGTAAGGTTTCGTCGGCCATGCGCGCATTGTACCGACGACGGGCGGATTGCGGAATGCAGCTTGTCAGGATTCGCCCACTTTTTCACGCCACGCTCCGCCCGCAATCTCATTTCTTGACCTTGCCGGCCTTTTCCAAATCCAGTTGTGGAATGCCGAACTGGCCTTCCAGTTGGCGCAGCTTTTCCAGGTCAATCGCCCCGACAATGTTTACGAATGTCAGTTCGCGCGGTTCGATGGACAAAATCGCCAAGCCAAGAATCGCGTCGCCCTGATAGCGCAAATGAACGTCCACGTTGTTGCCGTCACGGCGACTGCGCACGCCAACGATTCGTTGCCAGCCCGGCGCGCTGAGCTGCGCGCGCACAGATTCGATATCGCCTGCGCCATATTCGCCCGGCTTGTCGAATTCAAACACGCGCACATAGACGCCTTTCAACCCCGCCACCAACTCTTTCACCTTGGCTTCGGTCGGATTTTTGTCAGACAAAAACCGGGCGGCCATTTGTAAGAGCTTTTCATCGAGCGTGACTTCGACGGTTTCTGACGCCTTATCCGCAAGCTTGTCCAGGTGGCTGATTTCCAGACGCGCGCTTTGCGCCCGCCCCGCCACGGCACTGAACAACACGAACAGCAATACTGCCGCTGAGCGCATCGTTTTTCCCTTCATCCAGTTCATAACCTGTTGTCTCTCATCCTTACGTTTGCGGGAATCTCACACTGCGGATTCCAGCTATTTTTTGCCGCCGAGGCGGCGGGTTTGACTGCTGCCTTGCCCGCATTTCGACAGCTTGAATTCTTTTTCGACCGCGCTCAGTTCCGTCAGGTCGAGCGGCCCCAGAATATTGATCACGCACAATTTTTGCGGTTCGGTCGAAATCGCGGCCCAACCGACAATCGCGTCTTTGCCCGGCAGCACGTAAATTTCGTTTTGTTCGCCGTTGCGTTCGCGCACATCCGCCAGCCGTTGCCAACCGGGGCCGCGCAATTGGGCACGCAACGCGTTCAGATCAGCCGCGCTAAATTCGCCCGGTTTGTCGAACTCAAAACCGCGCACATACACGCCGCTCAGCTTGCCAAACAATCCGATCAAGCCGGTTTCGCTGCGCCGGTCCGTCATCATCAAACGCGCCAGATAACGCATCTGCGCTTCGTTGAGCGAAATTTCCACCGCTTCGGTCGCGCGGTCAGTCAGCCGATCCAGATGGTTGATCTCTAACTTGCCGTCTTGCGCTTGCGCGGTTGCGCCCAACAAACAGAACGCCACGGCAAGCAGGCAGATGTTCAAAACGTGCTTCATTTGTCTCCCTCCTTTGAGCTGACGTTGGCGGTCAATGGCGCCGCAATGCCAAGACCGCCTTGCGCAACCCTTTTGTTTATTTGTCGAAATATCCTTTGCGCGTTTTAGCCACGGCGTCAGGACGTTCCAGCTTGATGCTGATCTTGCGAAATTCGCCGTTGTGTTTCAGTTTGTCGGGCGCATACGCCAGGCTGTAAAGCGTGTGCAATTCGCTGGCGACGCGTTGATAGGCTTCTTCCAACTGGCCTTCACGCTGGGCGCTGAAGACTTCCCCGCCCGTCTGTGCGGCCAATTCGTCAAGCTGGTTGCGCGCCGTTTTCACCTTGTCGTTCACGCCCAGCAAACTGCCATTGCCAAACAGCACGTTCAATTTGTTCAGGTGTTGCCCGGCTTTGAAATAAATCGGGTAGATGGTGACGTCTTCTTCTGAAGCGCGGCCCAGCAATTCGTCAAAGTTGTATTTCGTGTCGCGGTTGGAAATCAGTGATTCGTCTTCGCCGTCGGTCAGCACAACGATGGCTTTGCGCGCGTCGGGAATCTGACGCAATTGATCGAGCGCCTGCCAGGTGGCGTCGTAAAATGCCGTCCCGCCGTCAATCTTTTTGATCTTTTCGACGGCTTTTTTCAGCGCGACTTTGTCAGTCGAAAAATCCGCCAACTGGGTATAACGGCGCGTGAAAGCGACCAGCGAAATGCGATCTTGCGCGGGCAACGCGTCAATGAAGCGTTTGGCGGCGGTGATCATGCCATCGCGTTTCTGCTTCGTGCTGCCACTCAAATCCATCAACAGAATCAGGCTGACGGGCGCATTGACCGGTTTGAAATGCGAAACCTGTTGTTTGACGCCGTCTTCGTAAATGCTGAAATCTTCTGGTTTCAGATTGGTGATCGGCTGTCCGGCGCGGTCGGTCGCCTTGACGTTCAAATTGATCAGCCGCGTTTCGATGCGAATCGTGTCTTCTTTGGGCGGGCTGAGTTTGGCGTCGGTTGACGGCGCGGGCGGATTGTTTTCGTCGTTGGCGGCGCCATTCAACGCAGGCCGCGCCATCGGTTGTCCGTTGCCGGCATTGGCCGACGAAGCGTTGTTGTCCGGCGTCGTGCCGCTTGCCGTGCCTGCCGGGTCAGGGATGCCGGGCGTGGTGTCCACGGGTTGCCCATTCACGATGACTGCGCCTTTTGCGCCGCCGCCGTTACGATTTCTGATTGTCCCGACTCCGGCTACAGTTCCGCTGTTGTTGCCACGCACCGAATTGCCCAGCGAGATGCCCATGATTTTCGGATTTTCCAAAAAGCGCGCGGCGGCATCAGGATTGAATTTGACTTCGAGCATTACGGCTTCGCGCTCTTGCATCGTCAGCACGGCAAATTGCGCATCTTTGCCGGAATACTTGGCATAGATGTAAGTGCGCGTATTGCCTTCGCGGCGGGAATTCAGGCTGATCAACGGTTGCCAGTCTTTGTTATAGGCATCACGCAAGACCGCGTCGAAACTGGGAGAGCCTTCGCGCGCGGAAAAATCCTGATCTTCGTAAACCGCCAGCTTGAAGCCTTTCACGCCCGCCGGACGCACCAGCTTGATGGCAAAATTGGCCAGCCCCAACATCGGGATTTTGGTTTTCTTGGCCTGATAATTCTTTTCCAGATGTTTGACGACATCCTTGAAGCCTTTGCCTTTGGCGTGGGCGGTAAAGCCCGGCGCAAGCAACAACGCAAGCAACAACGCGAAGAGCGCAGCTTGGCGAATAAGACGACGCATACGATTCATAACATTCTCCTGATGACGTCTCTCACGACAGAATCACGGCAACCGACATAGGGAAGTGCGGCGGCGTCTCTGGCCAGCAGAACGCTTGCGCACGCCAGTAGCGCAAGCGGCCAGCCCGTCGCCGCACATTCGGTCGCAAGTGCTTATTTGCGCGTGCGTTTCACCGCACCAAAGTTGGCGTTGCCAAAATCCAGATCGAGTTCTTTGGGGATGCCGAACTGGCCGCGCAACTGCGTGACTTTTTCCGGATCAATCGGGCCGACGACGTTGACGACCATCAATTGTTTCGGTTCGTGGATCAACACGCCGATGCCTTCGATGACGGCGTTGCTGTTGATCATCAGATAGACGTCCACGTTTTCGCCATCGCGTTTGTTGCGCACACCAACGATGCGATCCCAACCGGGCGCAGCCAGTTGCTGACGAATCACGTCAACATCGGCGTCGGAAATTTCGCCTTCCTTGTCGAACTCAACGCCTTTGACATAAACACCTTTCAAGGCCGAAACCAGCTCTTTGACGGCGGCTTCGTCGGCTTTGTCGCTGCGCAAAAACTTGGACGCCATGCTGAGCAGCGCGCCTTCGACGCGGACATCAATGGTTTCGGCGGCTTTGGGAAACAGCTTGTCCAGGTGGTCAATCTGCAATTTGGGGTTTTGCGCCAGGCCCGGCAGCGTCGCGCACAGCGCCAGCAACAGTGCGCCGGCAAATCGTTTGAGCATCGTCGTATTCATTATGTTCCCTCCGAGGAATGTAAGTTGGTCAATCGTCAATGTGGCGAACGTTTTCGTGAACGTCCTCTCAATCAAATCAAATCAGTCAAATCAAACAGGTTCTTACCGTTCGCTGGCGTTGTCGCCGGGCTGGCGGTCGCTGGTTTCGCGCACTTTTTTCTGTGCGACATTGAGTTTGGCGCTGGCAATGCGCATGGCCAGCATCACTTGTTCCTTGGCTTTTTGGCCTTCGGCGGCTTCGGCCAGAGCGCGTTCGTGCGCGCGATAACGTTGAATGCCAACCGCCGACACCAACACCGCGCAAGCCAATGCGCCCGCCATTGCCAATTTCAGTTGTGGCGTCAGGCTTAGGGACTGCCCGAATGACTGCCCGAATGATTGAAAGAAAAGCAGCAGTTTTTGCCACCAGTCCGCTTTTTGCGGAACCGTTTCCGGCGCGGCTTCCGGCGCAGCCGCAGCAGGCAAAGCTGCAATGCGCGCCAACACGCGATCGGCGAAATCCGGCCCGGGGTCTTCGCGGCGTAATGCCTGTTTCAGTTCTTCTTCCATACGACTCATACAACTCTCTCTTCCTTAAACAAGCGTCTCTCCGAAACTGCGGGAAACTTTTTCGCGCAGGATTGCCAGCGAACGCCGCAGATGGCTTTTGACCGTGTTGAGCGGCATATCCAGCACAGCGGCGATTTCAGTCGGATCGAGGTCTTCCTGATAACGCAAGGTCACCACCAAGCGGGGCTTTTCTGGCAGCGTGGCGATCATCCGGCGCAAGGCGGTGGTCATGATCGTGTCCCCAAATTGAAATGCGGCATGCATTTCGGGCGCGTCATCCAGACTGACCGATTGCCGGGCGGTTTGTTGTTTGTGCCGCCGGGCGTGGTCAATGCAACGGTGACCGGTGACTTTGCGCAGCCAGAATTTCAAATGCTCAGGCGATTCAATCGCAGCCAGATTCTGATAGAGGTGAATAAAGACTTCTTGCGCCAGGTCTTCGGCCAGTGCACGCCCATCCGAAAATCCATGCATGAAGCGTTGGGCAATGCTGAAGACCATGGACTGATGCGCGCGCACCAATTCGGCAAACGCCGCCTGGTCTCCTTTCTTTGCCCGCGCCAGCGCTTCATCCAATGTTGTGTGTGCCCGGGCCGCCGCTTCTGGCCGCTGCATTCGCAAAACCTCGTCCTTCCGTGTGGATCAATTGATCGTCCTGCTTTCACCGACCAATACGGCCAGTAAGTGATCGGCGAATGCAGAATTTTTCAGTTTCGCCAAAATTAAAATGCCGCGCGATTCCGGTAAAAGAATCGCGCGGCCTGGAAATGGGACGGACCTGAGTCTGTCTCAGGGTTGCCGAGTATCCTAGATCGTTTTTCAATTCGCGTTACGGATTGGCCACAGAGTCACGGAGGCTCAGAGAAAGACTTGGAAACCTCTGGGTCTCTGTGCCTCGGTGGCAACCCCCGTACACAAAAATGAAATCAGATTCTAGTTATAGATCGTTTTTCAATTCGCTTTACGGATTGGCCACAGAGTCACGGAGGCTCAGAGAAAGACTTGGAAACCCCTGTGTCTCTGTGCCTCGGTGGCAAACCCCGTACACAAAAATGAAATCAGATTCTAGTTTTAGGTGACCCGACTTAGAATTCGATGCGCAGCCCCAACTGAATCCAGCGACTGCCGGCAGTACCGCCGCGTTCCGGCGCAATGAACTGCGTGGTCAGCACACCGAACGCGCGGGAGTTGTTCAAATCCAGCGTCGGATTGGCAAAGATGACGTTGTTGAACGCATTGAAGAAATCGGCCAGGAACGTCACCTTGAAGTCTTCTTTGATCGTCGTCTGTTTGCCCAACGACAGGTCTACGTTCCAACGTGACGGCCCGCGCAACGGATTGGCACGACCGGCACGACCATCGCGGCTGAGTTCGACGCGGCGGAAGCTGTTAAACACTTGTTCGGGGTTGGCGAACATGTTCAACCCGGTGCCACGGTTCGCCGGATCGCCGTTGGTGCCGATGTTGTTCGACCCGTTGATGTTGCGATTGGTTTCGTTGCCGAATGAATTCGGATCAACCGTCGGAATTGCGCCTGAAGTGAACCCCAGGAACAAACTGCCGCCCCAAACGCCTGCCCCTTGATTCACGGTCAAAGCATCGCCGCTACGCGCGGTGTAAATACCCGACACGTACCAACCGCCCACGACCTTGTCCAGCACATTGCCGGTATTGAAGAACCGCCCTTTGCCAAACGGCAAATCGTACCGGAAGGTGCTGTTGATGATATGGGTAATGTCGAAAGGCGATGGACCGTATTCGGCGTCCAGGTCAAAGCTGTTGGGCATGACGTTGGCCGAATTCTGGTTTGCGCCCAACTGATCCAGCGAACGGGCAAAGGTGTAATTGACCGTCGCCAGCAACCCTTTCGAAAAGCGTTTGTTCACGGTGACAAACGCAGCGTTGTAATTGGATTGGCCAGTGCTCGACCGCAGGAAAAGCGTTTGCGCCAGATAGTTGTTGAAGGGCGCAATCCCCGCCTGCAACCGCCGCTGATCCAGGTTCAGGAAAATCTGGTTGATGTTTCCGTTGATGAAGTTGCTGGATTGCGCGGCTGCCAGCACGCGCGTGCCGTTGCCGCCCGGCACCTGATTTTCAAACCAGGGTTGCGGAGTCACGTTGGCCGCCGCCGTGCCGCTACGCAGTTGGCGCGCCACCGCATCAAACGCCTGTGCAAACGTTTGCCCCGAAGCACGATCCAAATGCCGATAAAGCGCCTGACCGAAGCTCATGCTCTGGGTCAGTTTGTCGGCATAACGACCGGTGTAACCGAGTTCGAGCAGGATGTTGCCCGGCATTTCGCGTTGCACGGTCAGGTTGATCGCGTGGTTTTCCGCCACACGGATGCGCGGGTCAACCTGGAAAGAAAGAACTTCAGGAAACAGCGTGAGCGAACCGTTGGCATTGCGTCCCCAGAACGGCGAAATCGGAATGCTCAAGGTCGGTACGGTCGGCAGCGGAATTTTGCCGTCCACGCCCACGCGATAGCTGCTCAGCGCCGGGTTGCCGTCTGCGGCAACGCATCCTGACGCGGAAGTGCCATTCACGTCGCAACGCGGCTGGGTGATGTTGATCGTTTGTGCAAAGGCCACACCCAACGTGGGAATGATCACGCTTTGCACGGTGTTTTGCCGGTCAAAGATCAAGCTGTATCCGCCACGGATGACCGTTTTGCGTTCGCCGAGCAATTTGCCCAGCAACCCGCCAGAAAATGACGGATTCCACGACACGGCGACACGCGGCCCCAGGTTGTTCCAGTCCACGTCAAACACACCGCGTCCGGCAGTGCTGACCGGCAAAAAGCCTATGCCGGGGTTATAGATGCCGCCTTCACGCGAAATGGCGTCGCGTTGCGTCAGGTATTCGCGCGAGGTTTGCAACTGTCCTGTGGTCGTATCAATTTGCACGCTCTGCCGTTGTAAACGTTCGGTCGGCGCAGTTTGCCAGCCGTAATTCACACCATAGGTCAGCGTCAGCGAAGGATTGATACGCCAGATATCCTGCCAATACATTTCGGGCGCCCACAACTTCGTGTCGGATTCGAGCGTTTCGCCAAACGGCAACGGCTTCAGTTGTCCGTCGCGCACGGCCAGCACGCTGACGTTATCCACCACGCCCAAGACCGAAGCCAGCGTACGG
>JAEUQO010000076.1 GCA_016789605.1 Acidobacteriota bacterium | reverse complement strand
GGCGGATCGCCTGCGGTGGTGCGCGGCCCGGTTGGATTTTTCATGCGTTCGATCATCAGGCGGTTGAACTCTTCTGATTTGCCACGCGGAACGCTCAGCGTTTGCCAGCCGTCAGCACTTTGCGTTTTTAGGTGTTTGGCCAGAAATACGATCTGGCCGATGTGCGTGGCGTAATGCGCGGTTTGGCGGCTGATGGCTTGCACGATGGTGTGCGGTTCGTGACGAATGATCACCGTGCGCAAAGGGTCTTCCGGCTGCAACGGTTCCAGCGCATTGAATACGTGCTGCCAGCCTTGTTCCCACCATTGCATGACCTGTTCGCGGGTGGTGTCGTCGCTCAGCTCGAATTCCTGATCGCGCTGACGGTCGGCTTTTTCGCCGTCGCTGGTCAGAAAATCCACCCAGCGCGAACGCATGTTGCCCGCCAGATGTTTGACGAGAACGGCGATGCTGTTGCTTTCCGCATCCAGCGTGGCAAAAAACTGCGCTTCGTCCAATTGCGCCAACGCGCGTTCGCCCAGTTTTTTCAACGAGCGAAATTCTTCCAAGGCCGTTTTCAGATAATGTGCGCCCAATTCACTCATACGATTCCTCTCGCACCACGGCATAAACGATCTCGTCCATGACTTGGTTTTCTTTGATGACAGCTTTGCGCAAACGCGCTTCAAGCTGGTAACCGGCTTTTTCCAGCACGCGGGCCGACGCCGGATTCCAGGCGAGCACGCCCGCATAAATGCTGTGAATGTCAAAGGTGTCAAACGCCCAGGCCGTTAACGCGCGCACGGCTTCGCTGGTGATCCCGCGTCCCCAGAACGTTTCGCCCAACCAGTAGCCGATTTCCGCCCGGCAACGATGAATGTCATCACGAAACACCAGGCCGATACCGCCGACGGCTTCACCGTCAACCACGATGGCAAAATTGGTCGGTATTTCTTCGGCTTCCGCGAGCGTCAACCATTGGTCGGCATCGGCTGCGGTGTAAGGATGGGGAAAGCGGTCGCGCACATTTCGCCAGATTTGATAGCTGTTGGCGTGGCGGAGCAATGATGTTTTGTCACTGGGACGCCAGCGGCGAATGATGCAGGTTTTGAGCTTCAGTTCCATGGTTGGTGAAAGAGCCTGAGAAGGTCAGAAACCGCGCGGCGGCAGGTCGGGGCTGCGCTGCAACCAGTTTTCGGCTGGATAGGCGCAGACTCCGTCAATCAAATGCAGTGTGTACGCGTGTCGCGATTTGGGTGAACGGTTGGCGTAACTCAGATGCGGCAACAATCCGTGCAACAGAATTAAGGTGCCTTGGGGAACTGCGAGCGGCATGAGCAAATCATCTGGCCAGGGCGATTCGTCCAGGAGTTCAAAGCGCGTTCCGCCATTGTCGGCACGCACAAATCGTTTGCGCAAACCAGCACGATGTCCGCCAGGGATCGCCCACAAACAGCCGTTTTCTTGTGTGGCGTCTTCGAGCGCAAACCAGCAACCGGTGACGCTGAGCGGTTCGGTGAATAAAAACGTTGCGTCTTGATGACAGGTGACTTCGCCGCCGATGTTCGGCTGTTTGAAAATGTACATGGATTGCAGCAACAGCGGTTGCTGATAGCCCAAATCCGTGGCGATGTCGGCCAGCGCAGGTTTGCGCGAGAACGCAGAAAACACCGGATCGAGATCGTGTAGCGCGTGGCCGATTTTGTTCAACGAATGTTCTTTGGCCTGGCGTAACTGCCCGTCGGCAGAAAATGCTTCTTCTTCAAAAAAGAAGCGAATCTTGTCGCCCGACGTCAGGAAGTATTCGTCGCTTTGGCGCGTTTGTTCGCGCGTTGAAAAGATCGAAATCACGCCTTGCGGATCGAACTCCGCGACCAGCTCAGCAGCGCGTTGTTGCAGCGCTTCGCATTCGGCGCGCGTGGCAAAGTTTTCGAGTACGAGAAAGCCGTCGCGCTGATAGCGATTCAGTTGTTCCGCCGTTAATTGTTTCATCACGATGTCCTGCGAGAAGGAATTTGCCGTTGGCCGCGTTCACCGTTTTTGCAAAACCAATGTGCGCGGTATGCCTTGCAAATCATCCAGCAATCGCGGCGTGTGCCAGACGCTGGGCGAAGCCAGCGCGCTGACCGCCGCTGATTGTGTATAACCGAGTTCGCAAAGCAAAAAGCCGCCGGACCTCAGCCGCGCAGGAGCATCTTGCAACAACCGGCGATACAGGCTCAACCCGTCGTGTCCATCAGTTAACGCCAGATGCGGTTCCCAGTCGCGCACTTCGCGTTGCAAGGTCGGCATTTCGTCTGCCGCGACATAGGGCGGATTGGAAACGATGAAATCGGCAAAGTTCGTGTCGGCAAATGCGTTGAGCAAATCGCTGGCGACAAATTCGATGGCGCGTTCGTGACGTGCGGCATTTCGTTGTGCGACGCGTAACGCGGCAAGAGAGATGTCCACGGCAATCACGCGCGCGGCGCTTAATTCGCGCGCCAGCGCCACCGAGATGCACCCCGTGCCTGTGCCAATGTCCAGAATCACGGGAGCTGTCAGATCGGCCTCTTCCGCCAATCTGATCGTCTCTTCGACGATCAATTCGGTTTCAGGGCGGGGGATGAGCACATCGGGCGTGACTTCAAATTCCAGTCCGAAAAATTCCTGGTGGCCAGTGATGTATTGCAACGGTTCGCCGTTGGCGCGCCGCTCAATCAGGCTTTCGTAATAAGAGAGGAGTTCCGCCGTCAGCGGCTGGTGGTAATTGACGATGAGGTAGGTACGGTCTTTGCCCAAAGCTTCGGCCAGCAAGGTTTGCGCATCAAGCACGTTGTTGGGAACGTGCGCGTCGTGCAATCGGTTGCTGGCCTGTTTGAGCGCTTCACCAATGGTGGGCATCAGTTCGCACCGGCGACCTGTTGCGCCGTCTCCGCCTTCAGTTTCTCTGCCTGGAAGAAGGCGACACAGGCGTCCACCAGTTCATCCAGTTCGCCTTCCATCACGCGGTCGAGTTGATAGATTGTGACGTTAATGCGGTGATCGGTGACGCGGTTTTCCTTGAAATTGTAGGTACGGATTTTCTCTGACCGGTCACCCGAACCGACCATTGAACGGCGTTCGGCGGCGATGGCGTCGTGTTGTTTTTGCTGCTCGATTTCATACAAACGCGAACGCAACACGCGCATGGCCTTTTCGCGGTTTTTGATCTGCGACTTTTCGTCCTGCATCGAAACGACCAAACCGCTGGGCATGTGCGTCAGGCGGACGGCGGAGTAGGTCGTGTTGACAGACTGACCGCCAGGGCCGGACGAACAGAACGTGTCCACACGAATGTCCTTCGGATCAATCTTCACGTCCACTTCTTCGGCTTCGGGCAACACCGCGACGGTGACGGCGGAAGTGTGTATGCGTCCGCTGGTTTCTGTTTGCGGCACGCGCTGAACGCGATGACCGCCGGATTCATATTTCAGTTTGGAATAGACGCGGTCGCCTTCGATGATGGCTTCGGCTTTTTGAATGCCGCCCAGACCGGTTTCGGCGGATTCCGTCACCTGGAATTTCCAGCCCTGACGTTCGGCATAACGCGCGTACATGCGTAACACTTCGGCGGCGAACAAACAGGCCTCTTCGCCACCCGTACCGGCGCGGACTTCAAAGACCACGTTCTTTTCGTCGTTCGGGTCTTTGGGCAGCAGCAACACTTTGAGTTCTTCTTCGGCTTTTTCGCGGCGCGCTTCCAGGTCGGGCAATTCCATTTCGGCCAGTTCGCGCATTTCGGCGTCATCCACATCGCGCAGGATTTCCTTGTTGCCGGCAATGTCGCCCTCCAGCTTCCGCAATTCGCGGAATTTCATGACAATCGGTTCCAGCTCGCGATGCTGCTTGGCGACTTTGGTGTAACGCGCCTGATCGCTGATGACTTCGTTGTCGGTCATTTGCTCGGTCAGGTCTTCGTAGGTTTTTTCGATAGCTTCGAGTTTCTCGAACATAAGCAATTCCCGCTGGCAGCCAGATGCTCAATATGCCAGGCATCTGACTGCCGCTGTTTTTTTTCAGACTGTTTGCGGTTCCAGTTTCAGGGATTCTTTCAGGGCATAAATGGCGACTTCCAATTGGTCGTCCGATGGTTCGCGCGTCGTCAGGTTTTGCAGCCAGATGCCCGGCAAGGTCATCAGCTTGAAAATTGGCCCGGATTCTTTTTTGCCAGCGGCGCGGATGATTTCGTACGAAATGCCCGCGATGACCGGAATCAGCGCGATACGCGAGAGCATGTTCAGCGCCAGCGAATCGAATTTGACGACCGAAAAGAGCACGATCGAAACCAGCATCACCACCATCAGAAAGCTGGTGCCACAACGCGGATGTTGGCGCGGATGCCGTTTGGCGTTGGCCACGGTCAGGTCTTCGCCCGCTTCCCAGGCATAGACGGTTTTGTGTTCCGCGCCGTGATACTCAAACACGCGCTTGATGTCTTGCAGCCGCGAAAAGCTGTAGATCATCACAATGAAAAAGAACATGCGGATCAATCCGTCAATCAGATTGAAACTGACGGACGGGCGCACGGGCTTCATATATGCCTGTAACCACAACCAGGCGGATTGATACCAGGGAGCACTGGCCGCCGCCGCATCCACCGTCGGTTGCGGCGCATTGCCCCAACCGAAGTAAATGAACAATACGTTGGTCAGCAACAACGGCAACACAATGAACAGCAGCACGTTGAAAAACAGGGCAAAGAGGATGGAGCCTGCCGCCGTGGCAGCGGCTCCTGCGCTGTTTGGTTGGGCGTTTTCCGCCACGGGCGCAGCTTTTTTCGGCAGCGTCACTGTTGGCGGCGGCGCAGGCAGAAACTCCGAGTCCATGGCATGTGCGGTGGTCATCAGCGTGCCGGTTGCCGCCGCCGCTTGTATCGCAGGCTTCGCGTCTGCTTTGGCGGGGCTTTCGTCGGTTTGATCGTCAAACGCCACCGCCGCCGAAAAGTTGAGCGCCTTGATGCCCAGCAACATCGAATGAATCAGCACCGCGCTGCCGCGCAACACCGGCACTTTGAGAATCGGATATTTGTCGCTCAATTTGGGCAACGGTTCGGCTTTGGTCACGATGCTGCCGTCCTGGCGGCGCACCGCAACGGCATACGAATTGGGCGCGCGCATCATGACGCCTTCGATCACGGCCTGACCGCCGACGATGATCTCTTTTTCCTGGCTCATAAACTTCTCCCTTTAGCAAAGCCCCAAAAAGCTCAAGCCACAAACGCGGGGCGAAACTTCCGGCTGATAGAGAACCGGAAACACAACACCGCGTTGTGGCTTGGATGTCAGCTAACGATGACCGCAAATAACCGTGGTGTGCAGATTACGAAATGCAGAAAGCGCAGACGCGTAGCCTGCGTCGAGTTTCGCAACCAGATTGTTACGATTGAAACTCATGACATTCCACATTGCGCAACAGTGCGCCCAGGTTAAGACGCTTGTTCGGTCTTCCTACCGTATTTTCTCTGGAAGCGCTCGACGCGACCAGCCGTATCCACCAGCTTTTGTTTGCCAGTGAAGAACGGATGGCAGTTGGAGCAGATTTCGACGTGCAGTTCTTTTTTGGTGGAACGCGTCGTCCAGGTGTGGCCGCAAGCGCAGGTCACACGGCATTCGTTGTAATTCGGATGGATTCCTTCTTTCACGCTACATTCTCCTTTGCAAAAAACGATCAGATAATTGCGTTGCGCCAGCCCCATGTCGGAAAAGACCAGAAAAAAGACGCTGACAGCAAAGCGCAAAAGTAGCCCAAGTGCCCACAATCGTCAAGCAAAGGCCAGAAACAACGCCGGGAGTGACCTGATTGATGGTCACTCCCGGCGTCAGCTTTTTACTGGTAACTGGTTCTAGGCAGGAGAGTTTTCGTAGTCGTACAGCATCGGCGCTTCTTTGCCGAGCAAACGCGCATAGGTGTAAAGCTGGCCGCGATGATGCCAGTGTTCGTCGTACACAAACGCGAAATACTGCCAAACGGGAAAGGTGCCAAATGGCGATTCGAGTTGCTGTGCCAATTGTTCGTCAGACATCCCGGCCAACGTGTCGCTGATGGTTTGAAAGGCTTCGCGCGCAAAGGTTTGCAGTTGTGCGACAGTTTTGAGTTTAGCGACAGCGTCTTTGCCCGCGTCAGTTTCGGGAATGGCTTCATTTTCGATTTCGGCGGTTAGTTTGCCTTGTTGCACGCCGACGGAAAAGGTTTTCATCATCCCGTAAAGGTGAACGATCAATTCGCCTACGGAGCGCATTCCGGGTTGCGGGCGGTAAGCCAAATCTGCGTCGGTAAAGCTGCCAATCAAACGCAACGTCACGCCATGTACCATCTTGAAATATGCATATTGCCCCAACAGTGCTTCTTTATTCATGACTGATCTCCTTCGTCAAAGTGTAATGGTTCGTTGGGCGGCGTTTTGATTTCGCACCGCCGCTGCAAGTTGCGGGCAGAGCATACCCGGGCTGAGTGACAACGTTATGTCAGCAGGATTTTCAGCGACCGTAATTTTCTAAAATTTTTCCGGCCTCCGCCGTCAGCCGTTGGCGCAGCGAGTCTGGTTCGAGCACGCGCACCTGTGCGCCCCAACTGAGCAACCACTGAAAGATTTCGTCTTCGACGCGCACGTGCAACGTGGCCAGCAATCCGTCTGCGACCTCTTCCAGCGAATCCAGGTAGTACGAACGAGCTTCGCGCACCCAGGGCGCAGCTTCAGGCGAAAACAGTGCGACAACTTTCAGTGGGCGCTGTTCGTCTTCGGGTGGTTCCAGTTTGAATCCGGCGGGTCGTGTGAAGTTCTGGTCGAGCACGCGCAGTTCTGACAACCGATCCAGGCGGAAGTTGCGGATTTCCTGGCGCAGATGGCAATACCCAATCAGATACCAGGCGTCGCCGTAATGCAGCAGCGCGTATGGATCGGCGTCGCGCGTATTACGTTTGCTGCGCCCGTCGTCGGAATAACGAGTGTGGTAATGAAAGCGCACCGTGCGGCGTTCGAGGATGGCGCGCCGAAGTTGTGGCAGGTAGGTTGACGATTGCCGCTGCGCCAGGGTTTCTGCTGCGGCAAAGGCGATGCTGTTGCGTAAATACGCGACTTCGCCGCGCAGCTTTTCCGACAGCACGGCTTCGATCTTGCGCCCGGCGGCGTGTGCGGCGTCCTGGTACTGAGCGTCGAAATGATCCGCCACAAATTCCGCGCCGAGCAGCAACATTGTGGCTTCGTCGGTGCTGAAACTGAGCGGCGGCAGGAAATAACCTTCAACCAGGGAATAGCCAATGCCGGCTTGTGCCACGACGGGCACGCCTGATTCGCAAAGCGCCTGAATGTCGCGGTAAATGGTGCGCTTGCTGGTTTCAAAGGTGGCAGCCAGGTCTTCGGCGCGCTGCGAACCTTTGCGCTGCAACTCCAGGACGATGGCCAGCAAACGGTCTGTGCGATTCATCGGCGATTTCGGCGGTTAAAGTTTGCGCAGGCGGACTTGCTGCACAGCGTGATCAGCCCCTTTTTCCAAAATCAGTTGGGCGCGCGTGCGTGTGGGCAGAATGTTTTCGCGCAGGTTGACGCCGTTGATCTCATTCCAGATCGAAAGCGCTTTTTCGCGCGCTTCGTCATCGGTCAAGCTGGCGTAGCGGTGAAAGTAGGACGCCGGATTGCGAAACGCGGTCTGGCGCAAAGTGAAAAAGCGATCCACATACCAGCGTTTGATGTCTTCTTCGTCGGCGTCCACGTAAAGCGAAAAGTCGAAATAGTCTGACACGAAAATCGGCGAATCCTGTTCGGCGCTGCCGACGCCGGTTTGCAGCACGTTCAAACCTTCTACAATCATGATGTCCGGTTGCCGCACGGTCTGTTCCTGATCGGGCAGAATGTCATACGACAAGTGCGAATAGATCGGCGCTGAAGCTTCCGGTTCGCCGGATTTGACCTGCGCAACGAATTGCACCAGACGACGGCGGTCGTAACTTTCGGGAAAGCCTTTGCGTTTCATCAGCCCGCGCGCTTCGAGCACGGCATTGGGATACAAAAAACCGTCAGTGGTGATCAAATCCACTTTGGGATGATTGGGCCAGCGCGCCAGCAACGCCTGCAAAATACGCGCGCTCGTGCTTTTACCGACGGCGACGCTGCCTGCGATGCCGATGACGTAAGGGACTTTGGCCGTCGAACTGCCCAGGAAGGTATGCGTTGCGCGGTGCAGTTTTTGGGTCGCATCTACATACAGATTCAGCAGGCGCGACAAGGGAAGATAAATTTCCGCGACCTCTTCCAGCGAAATGAGATCGTTGATGCCACGCAAACTTTGCAATTCGCTTTCTGACAGCGTGAGCGGCGTCGAATTGCGCAAACTGCTCCATTCGGCGCGGGTGAAGGCAAGGTAAGGAGAAAGGGGCATAGCGCTTTTTTGATGGTGTCAGTTGAGATTGTGCTGGCGGTTTGTGTTGCGGCGAAAGCCGCGTGCCACTAACACGAGCGCCAGGGAAGGAAGCCAGACCCAGAGGATTTCGCTGGCCAACACCAACAAGCCGTATTGGCTGAAAAAATCCGCGCCGATCGGCGAAACGCGAATCGGTCGCCAGGGCAGAAAATAACGTGTGTGATCAAACGGCGCCAGCCAGGCAACGCCCAATCCGCCATTGGTCAGCGCATCCAACACAAAATGCGAGGCAATGGCCAGACTGAAAAAACAGGCCAGCGAAAATCGGCTGCGTTGCATTTCCGCTAAATCTTGTCGGCGGAACGCGAGCCCGGCGAGCAAGGCTCCTGTCAGGACGGCAAACAACAGCGAATGGGTAATGCCACGATGTCCCCAGACGCTGCGATAGGGGATGCCCAGACCAAACGCGATTACATCAAAGTCAGGAATGACAGAAGACAATCCTGCCAACACCCAGAAACGCGGCGGCCAGGAATGCGCCGTTGCACGCCCGGCGTATGCCGCGCCCAATGCAGAAGAGAAAATGGCGTGCGAAAAAATGGTGGGCATAGTCGCCAGCGTTGCCAGTTGCAAAAGCGGGTCAAATACCGGTGATGCGTATGCCGGTGTGCGCTTTGTAACGAATGTTGACGCCGATCAGCAATGCGGTCAGCGCTTCGACCGTGCGCGAATTGGCCAGCACGCCGCCGTCTATAAACCGGCACCCGGGAATGGCTTCGACCAGTGGACGCACGCGCGCCTTGGCTTCTTTGTCGTCGCCGCAAACGAATACGTCACAAGCGACTTCGTGCGTTAAATCAGCCAGTGCGTCAGCGCCGACGTTGTGAAACGCCGAAACGACCTGAACTCCGGCGGGCGCAAGCTCGGCGCATTGTTCTGCTGCTGAGCCTGCCCAAACACCCAACACGCGTGTTGGTTTGCCGCCGACTGCCGGTTCCAGCGGCACGGTGACGTCTACCAAAACGGTTTGGGGTTGCAACCGGTCTTTGATCTCTTTGAGTGTCGGCGTTTGTGCGGCAAACGGAACCGTCAACACGACGATACCGGCATCAGCGGCGGCATCGGCATTGGCTGCGCCAGTGATGTTGGCGTCCGCGCCCAGTTGCGCGCGCATTTCTATTGCCGCCGCCTGTGCGCGATCCGCTGCCCGCGAACCGATGACGATTTCGTATCCGGCTTTGGCCCAGCGTAACGCCAGTCCTTTGCCCTGATCGCCTGTCCCGCCGATAATAGCAATTCGTTGTGTTGTCATACGTTGGATTGTAGCATCCCCCTGCGTCACAAACTATTCACGAATCACTCGTTTATCTGCTCGCACCCATGCCAGACAAAGACGTCAGAGAAACCTATTCCCGGCAACAATGGCAAACCGTCTTGCGCAATGGTTTGGCGCAGGTGCGCCTGTGGTTGGCGGAACAATTCGCTCCGCACGAAGCGCCCGTGGAGTGGCGTTCGCTGGCGCGCACGTTTTTGAAATTGGGCACCATCGGGTTTGGCGGCGGAGTGGCGGTCATCGCGCAAATTCGCCGGGTTGTCGTCGGCGAGCGGCGCTGGCTGTCAGAAGGCGAATTTCTCGACGCTGTTTCGCTGGCGCAAAGTCTGCCCGGCGCAAACGCCGCCAACGCCATCAGCTATGTTGGTTTGAAACTTGGCGGCATTCGCGGTGCGCTGGTGTCGGTTATCAGCTTTGTGTTGCCGTCGTTTTTGATGATGCTGGGCCTGACGATTGCGCACGACCATTTGTATCACTTCCCCGATGCGCAACGTGTTTTTCAGGGCTTCAATGCCGCCGTGGTCGGTTTGATTGCTGCCACGACTGTGCGTTTGGGCAATACGGCGATGCAGCAACAATGGCACTTGGAACTGGGCGTTGCCGCAGGCTTCATGCTCATTTTTACCCAGACGACGGTTGCCGAAATGGTTTTGCTGGCGGGCATCACGGGCGTGTTTGTGCGTTCGTATCAGTCACGTGCACATCACCGTTTGCGTCAACGTGTGCGCAAAGATCGCCAGACTACTGCACGCACGGCCACTGCCGAACAACAGGCGCGCCAACAAGCCGCCGCAATGATCGAACATCCCGACAAGCTGGCGCACGATTACAAACTCGAAGTCTCCCTGCCCGCGGGAAAAACCTCAGACAAAGCTGCTGATAAAACGTCGGAAAAGACCAGCGAGAAAGCGGCGGAAAAAAGCGCCGCTGAAGCAGAAAAGAAAACCGACTCCGAACGTAAATCAAACCCCTTCAAACCTGTGGCGGGCAAAAGCGGTGTGACGGGCAAACTCAATTCATTTGCGCCGGTGATTCTGCTCTTGTTTTTGGCTTGGCCAATGCTGTCGAAATTGGTCACCGTCTGGAAACTGGCCACGATCTTCCTGCGCGTCGGCACAGTCACCTTTGGCGGCGGTTTTGTGATGATCCCGCAGATTGAAACCGACATCGTCGAAGTCCACCGCTGGATGGATCATCAAACGTTTGCCGACGGCATGGCGTTTGGACAGATCACGCCCGGCCCGGTGCTCATTACAGCGACGTTCATCGGGTACAAGGTGGCGGGCATCATCGGCGCTGTCGCCACCACCATTGCGGCGTTTTTGCCGTCTTTCATTATGACGGTGGTGGCGGGGACGTCGCTCAATCGCTTCCGCACAAACTTTCTGGTGCAATCCTTTCTCGCCGGAGTCGCGCCTGCTGTTGTCGGTATGTTGGCTGCCGCAGGCGTCAGTCTGGCGAAATCCGGTTTGAGCACGCCGCTCAGTTATGGCGTGGCAACGCTCGCCTTTTTGTTGATGCTGCGCGCACGTCTAAATCCGATTGTGATTATTTTCGGCTGCGGGTTATTGCAATGGGCGGTCGCACGCGGATTGATCAGTTGGCTGAGTATTTAGGCATTGGTCAGGGAAACGCGCAGGTAGAACGCCACCGCCAGCACACAGACGCCGCTAACCAGCAGTGGGATCGTCAACCCGTATGAAAGCAGCCCGGTGCCGATGACGGCTCCGCTAAACAGGGCAACCACAGCGCCGATTCGTCTGCCCAATCGTGGCGTGTTGCCGCCTGCCAAGGAAGAATCCGCCGCAATTCCCGTCAGCGTCAGCGTCAGCACCGTCGTGGTCAAATCTGGCACGCCCAGCCGTCGTACGGTCGCATTTCGTATGCCCATGGCGATCGCGGTCAGAACGATCCCAGCATAAAGACTGCTGGTCGGCAGGGTCAGGTGATGGTTGTAACCGATTCCGACCAGAGCGGCGGCGAGTAATAGCACGCCTTCAAGCGAGGTTGCGGTCGTGACCCACTTCCTACGGTTGCTGTCAGCCATCGTTGTGACAAGGCGTCCGCCGAGCACTGCGCCAACCAAAAACGCACCCAACGAAACCAGCGCACGCACAATCGAGAGTTCTGGCGCGCCAGCCACGGCAAACCCCAAAAAGACAATATTGCCTGTCATGTTGGCGGTGAAAACACGGCCAAGTCCGAGGACGCTGACGGCGTCTACGAGTCCGGTGACGACGGTAAGCGCCAAAAGCGCCGTGGGCAAAGGGTCTTTGCCTGTCACTGGCGTGGGTGATGAGTTTGCGTTTGGAGGGGAAGCCGATACGTTCATCGCATTTTCCTTATGACAGACCGAAATGGGGAAATCAATGTCCCCACCAATATGCATCCAGCGAATAGCCGCCCGGCCCCAACAGCGCCAGCGCAAGACCCGCCGCCACATAAAACGCCGAATTCTCCCAACTGTGGCCCTTGGGATTGATAAACGGCTGGCCTTCTTTGATCAGGAAGAACGTCGCGACCGTCACTGTCGCAGCAATGCCCAGTGCCGCCAGTGGCGTCAGCAAGCCGAGCAACAAAAGAATGCCGCCGCACAATTGCGTCAGCATGGCGGCCAGCGCCATCGGCTTGGGGACGTGATATTCGGCTGCAAATCCAGCGATGTCATGCAACTTGCCGGTGCCGTGACGGACAAAGGCAAACCCGACAAACAGCCGTAAGACCAGCAATCCGATTCCGAACCGACCCGCCGGGAAATCAGGCATAAGCAATTCAAACATGCAGCAACTCCTTTCACTCAGAACTTATAGGTTAGCCACGCGGCAAAATAGGTGATGTCACGTCCGGGAGGCGTCTCGTGCAGAAAACGCCCCGCGAGAAACCGGGCGTAATTGATGGTGAAGGTGGTGTGGTGATTGGCTTGCCAGCTTATTTCAAGGCCAGGTTGTTGGCCGATGAACCGCGCTGCGCTCTGGTCGCCCCGCCGTTGGAGGTTGCCGGGAATTCCATAGACGGCGTCTCGCGTGCTTTGCCGCCAATAGAAAACCCAGTCTGCTGTCAGCGCGATGTCTTGCCACAACGTCAGCTCGACGTTTGGGTGCAGGTCGCGATGGTTGAGCGGGCCGACAGGCGACAACTGGCCAAAGTATGCGCCTTTGGGAAATAGCGGATTGAACGTTTCCAGCTTGTTATCGGCTGGGTCTTGATCGCCGCTTGTGACATTGGCTTTGAGGCCCAGTCGCGGATTTAGCGGCAGTCTGCGCCAGGTGTAGCCCGTGTCCGAGGCCGCCGTCCAGGCGCGGATAGCACTTGTTTGCGCCGTCACAAACTCACCAAACTGATAAACCAGTTCGACGTTGTAATCCCACGTGGCGCGCGGGTTCCACACGCGTGCGCCAATGGTGTGACGCCGTTCGTGACCAGCGCCCTGGGCAAAGCGCGCGCGCTTTTTGGCCAGCCCCAAATAATACAGATCAACACGACCTTTCAGTGGCAACGCCGCCCACGGTCGCACGGCATATGTCCCCCAGAACGTTTGGGCGTGATTGGCTGCATCATCAAAGAAGCCGCGTTTGGTTTGCACTGGTTTGCTGGCAAATGCGTCCAGCGTCCATTGTCGCGCGTGTAGCGAAAGCCGCACCGCGTCAAAGCTTTGTCGTACGTTGGGACCTTCGCGCGTCGAAACCAACCGCGAAGAGCCAAAGCTGAGTTCCTGCCGTCCGATGCGCAACTGCAGCAAAGCCTCTTTTGTCGGTTGGGCGGAAAACTGCACGAACGCCTGATGTACATCCAGTTTGTCTTCGTCCGGCGGACGCGGACCGCCCCGTCGTCCGGTTTCGATGCCGCTTTTGAGTTGTCCAAAAAAACGCACGTGCGCTCCCAGGTGCAAGTCGGCGTGAACCATATAGCGTTGCAACAAAAAGCCGGTTTCGTCTTCCGGTTCTGTGCCCCAATCTTCGTGCTGATAGCGTTCGTAGTAGGGGCGAATTTCGCCGCCGAAAGACAGATACCAGCCTGCGCGCTGGCCGATGGGAATGTATTTGAGGGTGTCCAGCGTTTCCCTACGGCGTTGCGGATCACGCAGCAGGCTCCAATCTTCGTCAGCGCGCAGTTGTTTGAACGACGGTCGCGCAGAGATTTCTGTTCGCGGCGCGGGCGAATTGGACTGTGACTGAGTTGCGTTTGTTGTTTGCGCCCGCGCGGATGCTTTCAAACACAACAGCATCAGCGTTAGCCAAACCGGGACGAGGTGAATGGCTGAGGATGTGTTTCTATTCGTGGTCGTCATACAGCCACCGCTTCACCAGCCGTGTGTAACGCGGCATGATCACGAACGTCAGCAGCCCCGTCAGCGAAATCGCCATCAGCAACGCGCGCACAGGCTCATGACCGAGTGGCGGCGCCAGCTCGATCAACAAACGCAAAACACGCGGGATGACCAGGCTTAGCGGATAAACCGCCGTCAGTGTCAGCAAAAACTGCTTCCAGGGTTTGGGTGGTTTGAGGCTTTCGGGCGTGAACCAAAAATCCACGCCCGTACGGATTTCGATTTCGTCGCCGTGTTCGAGCAGGTGGCTGACTTGTTCAACGTAAGATTTGCGCGTGTCTGATTCGGCCCACGCGTTCAGCCGATCCAGCGAAGCAAAACGCAAAATACTGCTGTATTTGCGGCTGCCGTGCGCCGGGCGAAAAATCTCTCGGCTGAGGTAGCCGGGCCAGGTACTGACGGCGCGTTGAATGTCTGCCAGCCAGGTTTCATACCGGCTTTCTTCACCGGTTTTGATCGTGTGCGTGATGATCAAGGCCACAGATTGCGGGCTGTTTGTTTCGTGTTGTTTTTGGGAGTCGCTCATGTTGTTTTGCTCAAAAAGCAAAGCAGTCACACCCCAAGCCCCAGAATCCGAGATGCCCGCCTGACCACTGCGCGGGTTTCACCAACCGGGACGGTTGATGCTGATGATGGGCACAGGACGCGCCAAACTGTTGATTGGGAGCGAGCTTCGCTGGTGCATAGCCGCCGAATTTTTTGACCGGCGACCAATCTGGACTGACGGGTAAGGGCGGCGGCGCAAGCGGCGAAAACTCTTCTGTCGCATACACCACCTTGCCGCCGACCACGGTCAAGACAGATTCGATGTGTTTGATGTCTTCTTCTGGCACCGAGAAAAAATCCGCCGACAACGCCGACAGGTCAGCCAATTGTCCGGGTTTGAGCGCGCCTTTGCGACCGTCTTCAGTCGAAAACCAACTGCTGCCGATCGTCCACAAACGCAACGCTTCTTCGCGCGTGAGCCGATTGGTTTCGTCGTACATTTGTGTGCCGCCGACGGTGCGTCCGGTTACCAGCCAATACAGCGACACCCAGGGATTGTAACTTGCCACGCGCGTTGCGTCGGTACCTGCGCCAACGGGCACGCCCATTTCCAGCATTCTGCGAATGGGAGGCGTGCGCCTGGTTTGTTGCTGTCCATAGCGGTTCAGGAAGTATTCGCCTTGATACGCCATGCGGTGTTGCACGGCGATGCCGCCGCCGAGCGCTTTGATTCGTTCGATGTTGCGGTCAGAAATCGTTTCGGCGTGATCGAAAAACCAATGCAACCCTGTGAGCGGTACTTCGCGATTGATCTCTTCGTAAACGTTCAGGGCGCGTTCGATGGATTCGTCATATGTGGCGTGCAAACGGAACGGCCAGCGGTTTTGCGCCAGAAACGTGACGACTTGCCGCAGCTCTTCTTCCATCGAAGAGGCCAGCTCAGGGCGCGGTTCCAGAAAGTCTTCAAAATCGGCGGCGGTATAAACCAGCATTTCACCCGCGCCGTTGTGCCGATAAAAATCATCGCCCTGTCCGGGCGTGACGACTTTGGCCCAGTTTTGAAAATCGGCCAGTTCGGCTTTGGGTTTTTGTGTGAACAGGTTGTAGGCGATGCGCAACGTCATCTGCCCGTCACGATGCAACTGTTCAATGACCCGATAATCGTCCGGATAATTTTGAAAGCCGCCGCCCGCATCCACGACGCTCGTGACTCCCAACCGATTGAGTTCGCGCATGAAATGGCGCGAAGAATTGAGCTGGTCGTCAAAGCCGAGTTTCGGACCTTTGGCCAAGGTCGAATACAAAATCATGGCGTTCGGTTTGGCGATCAACAGTCCCGTGGGATTGCCTTGTTTGTCGCGCTGTATCACGCCGCCCGGCGGATCAGGCGTGTCTTTGGTATAACCGACCGCCCGCAAAGCGGCGCGATTGAGCAGCGCCTGTGCGTACAAATGCAGGATGAAAACCGGCGTCTCAGGGGCGGCATCGTTGAGTTCGTCCAGCGTTGGTAAGCGGCGCTCTTGAAACTGAAATTCTGACCAGCCGCCGACCACGCGCACCCACTGTGGCGCGGGCGTGCGGCGTGCCTGTTCCTTCAACATGCGCAATGCGTCAGCCAGACTTGGCACACCGTCCCAGCGAAGCTCCAGGTTATAGTTCAATCCGCCGCGAATGGGGTGAATGTGCGAATCGTTCAGGCCGGGAATGACGCGGCGACCTTGCAAATCAATCACCTTGCTGGCGGGGCTGTGCTGATAGCTGGCTTCGTCATCCACGCTGAGGATGCGGCCAGCCTGGATGGCCAGGCTGGTCGCTTCTGGATGCGCCGGATCAAGTGTCGCAATGCGCCCGTTGCGCAAAATCAGGTCAGGGACGAGAGCGGTATTCATTGACTCCTCCGTTGTTCTTACGCGACCGGTTCAATGCCTGGCTTTGCCGACCACCGTCTGCGGAACCTGGGCGGATTGCGGCGCTTTATGCACCATCGTGTAGGCATATTCGACGCCGCTGCCATACGCGCCTGCGTGTTGTTTCAGCAATCCCATCAGCGCGTCATAGTGTGCGCGGTTTTTCCAATCGCGTTGCCATTCCAACAGCGCGGCAATGGTCGTCAACCTGACGGCTCCTGCCTGAACCATGCGCGAAAGCGCCGCTTCTTGCGCTGCGATAGACGTCGCGCCACAACAATCTTCAACGACGTAAACGTTGTATCCCGCCCCCAGCATTTCGAGGGTTGGCCAGGTGACACAAACTTCCGTCCACAATCCGGTGAGCAGAATGTTTTTGCGGCCTGTCGCTTCGATGGCCGCGCGAAATCCGGCATCGTCCCACGAATTCATGGAGCTACGTTCGACGACGGTTTGACCGGGGAAAACATCCAGCAACTGTGGCCAGACATAGCCGCTGAACGATTCTGTTTCGACCGCAGTCAACACCGCAGGCACTTGGAATTCCTTGGCGGTTTTAGCCAGCAACGTGACGTTGTTGATCAACATTGCGCGGTCAATGTTAGCCACGCCAAAGGTCATTTGCGGCTGATGATCAATAAAGACAACGGCGGAATCTTCCGGCGTATAGAGTTTGTGGTAATTCGGCATATCGTTTCCTTTCCTGAGTTGTTCAGTGACCGGGTTGCGGCGAGACGGCAACGCGTGGCGATGCGTGATGACCTGTTACGATTTGATAAAGGCAAGCAAGTCGGCGTTGAGTTGGTCCTTGTGCGTGTCGGTGACGCCGTGCGGCGCGCCCGGATAAATAATCAGTTTGGCGTTTTTGACCAGTTTGGCTGACGATTTGCCAGCGGCCTCAATCGGCACGATTTGATCGTCATCGCCGTGAATGATCAGCGTCGGCACATCGAATTTTTTCAGGTCTTCGGTGAAATCCGTTTCTGAGAATGCCTTGATGCAATCATAGGTGCTTTTGTGGCCGCCCAACATTCCTTGCAGCCAAAACGAATCAATGATGCCTTGCGACGGTGTCGCGCCGGGGCGGTTGAACCCAAAGAAAGGGCCGCTGGCGATGTCTTGGTAAAGTTGCGCACGATTGGCGAGCGAGCCTGCGCGCAGACCGTCGAAGACTTCGAGCGGCAAGCCAATGGGATTGGCCGCTGTTTTGACCATCAGCGGCGGCACCGCTGAAATCAGCCCGACCTTGGCGACGCGCTTGGTGCCATGACGACCGATATAGCGTGTGACTTCGCCGCCGCCCGTCGAAAATCCGATCAACACGGCGTCTTTCAAATCAAGCTGTTCGATCAGCGTGGCCAGATCATCGGCATAGGTGTCCATTTCGTTGCCGTCCCAGGTTTGGCTGGAACGCCCGTGCCCGCGCCGATCATGCGCAATGCAGCGAAATCCTTGCGCCGCCAAAAAGAACATCTGTGCTTCCCAACTGTCTGCCGTAAGCGGCCAGCCGTGGCTGAACACAATCGGCTGCCCGCTGCCCCAGTCTTTGTAATAGATATTGATGTCCGCGGATTTGTCTTTGCCGACAGTGATGTATGGCATGTGCGATTCTCCTTTGCGTTTCTGGTGCGGCCAGAAAGACAAATGTCTCCCTGACCGGCAGCGCCAGTTTGTTTGCGGTTCGCGCTATTTGTCTGGTTTTGTTTGTTGTGACATGACACGGCGGCTTCGCCGCTTAACGTGTGATGCTGCTAGCAAGAGCGTCGCAATTCATAGACGGATTGCTCCCTCATTCTCCCGCGATTTTGTCGCGAAGATGGCGGGAGCTTAGCAAGTGAATGCTTTTGCCGCATCACTAAACATGGTGGTCGTGGCATACCACTATTGGGTGAGTCGAAAACTGCCTGTGCAGAAGCAGGTCGGGCGGGGAGGAACTGTCTGTCGGCGGTCTAACTTTCTGCTGTTGCGCCCGCCGCTTCTTTTAAGCGAGCGATATCGCGTGCTGGCGGTGCGCCAAACAAACGGCTGTATTCCCGGCTGAATTGCGACGGGCTTTCATAACCGACGGATTGACTGGCGGTGGCTGCGTCCAGCGCTTGACCGAGCATCAAGCGCCGCGCTTCCTGCAACCGCAACCGTTTTTGATATTGCAATGGGCTGAGCGCGGTCACTGATTTGAAATAGTGATGAAGCGCAGAGGCGCTCAGGCGGGCTTCGCGGGCGAGCGTTTCCATGCGAAAAGGCTCTGCATAATTGTGTTTGAGCCAGTGAATGGCGCGATTGACGGACAGTAATCGCGCATCAGCCAGCGCAATCTGCCGCAAGCGTGCGCCGTAAGGACCAGACAGCAACCGGTAAAGGATTTCTCGTTCGATCAGGGGCGCCAGAATCGGAATGTCTCGCGGAGTATCAAGCAAGCGCAACAACCGCAACGTGGCATCAAGCAAGAGCTGTTCTATCGGAACGACGGCCAGTCCCAGTTCCAGTGTGCCAGTTGTCGGCGAGGACGCCGACGTAGGCTCGGTTTCCATCAGCAGCGCGCTCAATTGTGCCGGGTCCAAATCCAGCCGGACACACAAATAAGGTTTGGTCGGCGTTGCATCAATCACCTGACCGATGACAGGCAGGTCCACTGACGTGACGAGATATTGCTCTGGCCCGTAAATGTAGCTTTGTTTTGCCAGAATGACCTGCTTGTGTCCTTGTGCGACCAGGCAAACGGCTGGTTCGTAGACGACTGGCAGCGGCACTGTAAGTTGCGAGGCGCGCAGTAAGTTGAGCCGTGGGATGGCGGTCGCTTGTGCGCCATCGTGCGCCAGATGACGCGTAATCAAATCTGCCAAAGAAGATTGTGACGAACTGATCGCCGCCGCCAAAGAGCGCTGACTGTCTTTTGTCTTTGTTACAGAAACCGCCATCGGAAAACTCCCTTCGCCAATCACCTTAGGTAAGAAAGCAGGATTAGGCAAGGAATGAGCAGCTTCAGATTACCGCTCGTTTTCGCATTTCCCGTACATTGCGCCTGCGTTTGAACCGGAAACGCGCGACAAGCACAACATTGCATTGGCAGTTCTAAAGGAGGGAAACGATATGTCAGAAGTCAACGGAAAGGTCATTGCCATCACCGGGGCAAGCAGCGGAATCGGAGAGGCCGCTGCACGGTTGCTGGCGCAACGTGGCGCGTGGGTGGTGGTCGGTGCGCGGCGTACTGACCGATTGGAAAAGCTGGTGGCAGAGATTCGCGCCGCAGGCGGTTCGGCAGAATTTCGCGCGTTGGACGTGACGAAGCGGGAAGAGGTCGAAGCGTTCATCAATTTTGCCCATGACCAATTTGGCCAGGTAGATGTGGTTGTCAACAACGCAGGTGTGATGCCATTGTCGCCGCTGGCTGCGCTCAAGGTGAACGAGTGGAATCAGATGATTGACGTCAACATTCGTGGCGTGTTGCACGGCATAGCGGCCGGTTTGCCGGTGATGAAAAAGCAGGGCTTCGGCCAGTTCATCAATGTCTCTTCGATTGGCGGGCACGCGGTATATCCGACTGCGGCGGTCTATTGCGCGACAAAATACGCCGTGATCGCCATTTCCGAAGGATTGCGTCAGGAACACCAAGACATTCGCGTGACGGTTATCTCGCCCGGTGTGACAGAATCGGAATTGGCCGACGGCATTACTGACGTCGGGGCCGCAGAAGGCATGAAAGAGTTTCGCAGAATCGCCATCGGCGCAGATGCCATTGCGCGTGCCATCGCGTTTGCGATCGAACAGCCTGCGGGTGTGGATGTCAACGAAATCATCGTGCGCCCGACGGCCAGCCCTTACTAAATCTGACGTTTATTTCAAGCAGGGCAAGCCTCGCGGGCTGCCCTGCTCAGCACAAGGAGGAAACATATGAGCCAGGAACCTGCCAGCAAAATTGCTTTGGTAACCGGCGGCAGCAGAGGGTTGGGACGAAGCATCGCGTTGCAACTCGCCCGCAAAGGCAATGACGTCATTCTGACTTATCGTCAAAAGAAAGAAGAAGGCGAAGCGGTTGTTGCCGAAATCACCACGCTGGGGCGTAAAGCTGTCGCTTTGCCCCTGGATGTCTCTGACTTGAGCCAGTTCGCTGGCTTTCACCACAGGCTGGCACAGGCGCTGGAAAGTAACTGGCGACGAAAGGACTTGGACTTTTTGATCAACAATGCGGGCATTGAT
>JAEUQO010000387.1 GCA_016789605.1 Acidobacteriota bacterium | reverse complement strand
GACGTTGTATACGGCTGACGAAATCTTTTTCACCGGCACCGCCGCCGAAATCACGCCCGTACGCACGATTGATCGCATCAAGATCGGCGAAGGCAAACGCGGCCCCATCACCGCCGCGCTGCAAAAAGAATTCTTTGCCATTACGTCCGGCGAAAAAGAAGCGCCCGGCAACTGGCTGGCCTTCGTGAACAAATAAGCGTTCGCAGAGCGAATGCGACTCGCGCGGGTGTATTCAATGATCGCGCCTGTTGAATACACCCGCCTGCTCCTGGCAACGCGTCACCAACACCGATAACACAAAGCCCCCTGAATCCGATTACTTCCCCCTCGTATCAGCAGTTGCAAATCACCTAGAGACAGGCATGCCCGAACTGAAGAAGTGCAATTCCTGCGGCAAGACATATCCCCACACGCAATCGTTTTGCATCGAAGACGGAGCGCCGCTCGCGTTCATAGACACCTTGGTCGGTTTTCTGCTTGATGGTCGTTACCGGCTCGATAGTTTGATCGGTGCGGGAGGCATGGGCGAAGTGTACCAGGCCACTCATATCCATCTGGATACTGAAGTCGCAATCAAATTACTCAAGCCGGAATTCGGTTCGGACCAAACCGCCCTCAAACGCTTCCGCCTGGAAGCCAAAGCCGCCGGGCGAATTCAACATCCCAATGCAGTGCGCGTGACGGATTTTGGCGTTTCGCCAGAAGGTATGGCCTATCTGGTGATGGAGCGGATTCACGGGCAATCGCTCAGTGCGCTGATACGACAAACGGGGCAACTGGCTCCCGCGCGCGCGGTGAATATCGCCATTCAAATTTGCCGCGCGGTCGAAGCCGCCCACAACAGCGGCGTCATTCACCGCGACTTAAAACCCGACAACATCCTGATTGAAACCGGCCCCGCCTCCGAACGCGTCAAGGTGCTCGATTTCGGCATCGCCAAATTGAAAGAGGGAAAAACCGGTGGGTTGTTGACACAGGAAGGGATGATCATCGGCACGCCGCAATACATGTCGCCTGAACAATGCCAGTGCCGCCCGCTCGATCCGCGGTCTGATCTGTACAGCATCGGCATCCTGCTTTACGAAATGTTGACGGGCAAAGTGCCGCTCGACGGCGAATCCACGCTGCAAGTGGTTTACAGCCAGCGATACGAAAAGCCGCGCCCCATCAACCAATTGTCGCCGCACGTTCCGCCTGAACTTGCCGAAACGGTGATGCGCGCGCTGGAAAAAGAACCGGAACAACGGCAATCGTCTGTCAGCGAATTTCGCGAAGAACTGGAACGAGCTTTCGCGGCCACAGCCGGTGACAGTGTTGCCTCAACAATGCACGACGAAACCTTGCCCGATCTGTCGCGGCACAGCGCCAAAACCGAATTGCTCACGACCGCTGGCAACGCCGCATCTGGTTCGCCTTCGGCGTCGTTGCCAGAATCGTTTGCCTCTTCCGCGCCGACAACACCGCCAAACGAAAGCGCGTCGCCCGCTGCGCCTGCCAATAACCAATCGCCGCTTCTTTATCTCGCACTGGCGCTTGTCGTGTTTGTGCTGTTGGCGCTCGTATTTTATTTCGTTCGGTAAGCTCTGGCCTCTGTGAGCAGCGCGCCTATCGCTTCACGAATCTGTTGCACAAATCGCGTGTATTCCCGATCCACCTGTTCACGCGACAATGCCTGATCCTGACTGATATCTGGCGGAAGCAACGGCGGCCCAAAAGTGATGCTGACCGGTTTCAGCCGTATGCCGTCGCCGACTTTTGACCACGCTTCAAACGATCCGCAAATAGCGACAGGCACAATCGGAACTTGCAGCTCGCGCGCCAACATCGCCACGCCTTTTTTGAACACCTGCAATTCGCCGTCGCAACTCAGCGAGCCTTCCGGAAAGAGCAACAGATTCTGTTTCGCCTTTAGCCCGATGGCGCTGACGCGCATCGCCCGCCCCAAATTGGTGTCCGGGTCTACCGGCACAATGCGCCCGATGCGTGCAATCACGTCTTTGATACCGCCGCTGAAAAATGGCGTGAATCCCAGCGTGAACATGTACCGAATGACGCGATACGGAAGCGCCGCCGTCACCAGCGGGCCGTCCAGATAGCTTTGGTGATTGGGGCAAATCAGAAACGGACGGTCTTGCGGCAAATGCTCCAGCCCGCGTACCTGCAACCGGAAAAACACTTTGCCGAGCAGGAAAATCAGCTTCACAAAAAGAAAATGCACGAACCGCGAAAACGCCGTCGGCTGCAGAATGTATTTGGTCGCCAGTTCATCCGTCGTTGCCGAAGCGATGATTTCTTTCCAGGTCAGCGGAGCCGCAGCCGTTTGTCCATCGGCAGCGTGGCGGCCTGCCGCGACTTTTTGCGCGATGGTGGTCAGCAATTCGCGCACGGTGAAGGTTTGACTGGCGACTTCATCGCCCAGGCGAATGTTGAGCAGTTGTTCGATTTGCATCAACACTTCGATGCGCTGCAACGAATCAAACCCCAGGTCGAGTTCCAGGTTCATATCCAGGTGAACCTCGCGTGCGAGCCGTGTTTCTCGCCGGATCACATCCAACGCCTGACGCGAAGCGTCTGTCGCCAACAACAGATCGTCGCCTTCATTGGGCCGATAGGGAGTGACCGTGGGTTCGTGCTGGTCGGGTTGCGCCGCTGCGAGTTGTTGCGCGACCAGAAAGCGCTGAACCTTACGGCTGGCGGTGCGCGGCAATGGTTCGGTGCGCAATTCGTAGGTCAGGATGCGTTTGTATTTGGGCAGCGACGCGGAATATTGCTCGATGCCTTCGCGAATGATCTCTTTGGAATTGACGATGCGCTGCTGTTTCAAATAATCGAAATCCGGCACGATCACCGCGTGCAACCGCTCTGATCCGGCGTAACCGTTTTCTCCGGCGATGCCCATCACACACATTTCCTTGATGTGCGGAATTTGCTGGTAATGCAGTTCGATCTCTTCGGGGTAGATGTTTTTGCCCGAACTCAGCACGATCATTTCCTTGCGGCGGCCTTTGATAAAGATGTTGCCTGCTTCGTCTTGCGTGGCCAGATCGCCGGTATAAAACCAGCCATCGCGCAAAACTGCCGCTGTCGCTTCGGGATCGTTCAGATAGCCGCGCATCACCGACGGACCGGAAATCGCGATTTCGCCGACGCCGAGTTCGTCTTTCTCAACCAACTCAATCGTCGTTCCCGGCAACGGTTTGCCCGCCGAACCGATCACATTGTCATCAAACGGCGTGAACGTGCCCGCGCCAAAAGTTTCAGTCAGCGCGTAACCTTGCTGCACGGTGAATCCCAAACTGTAAAGATCACGAATGACCTTGGGATCGAAATACGATCCGGCGCTGACCAGCAATCGCAGATGCCCGCCGAAAACCTGATGCACGGTGGCAAACGCTTTTGGCCCCAGATTCAGCCCCGTGGCGTCTCTGAGCGCACGGCAAAACCGCAACAGCACACCGAAGACAATCCGTACCAGCAGCGGTTTGTTCTGCACTTCGTCAAAGATTTTCTTGTGAAGCAGATAAAACACCTGCGGCACGGCGGGAAAAACCGTGACCTGGGCTTTGGTCATCGTGCGCATCAGTTCGACGCTGTTCAGCGCCCGCAAATAGGTGGCGCAACCGCCTTTGAGCAGCGGCATCAGCACATTGGCCAGCGTGGCAAAGATGTGATGCGCGGGAATCACCGCCAGCGCTTTGTCGGTGGCTGACACGCGGATGTATTCCAGCAAACCGTGCATCGTGTTGGTGATGCTGCGGTGTTCGATGACAACGCCTTTGGGTTTTCCTGTCGTGCCGGACGTGAAAAAGATCATGCCAACATCATTGGGCGAAATTTCAGGCAAGGGATCGGGCTGAGCGGGAAGTTCCTGGCGAAACAATTCGTGAATGCTGAGCGCGTTGTCACGGCTCTCTGCAACATCCAGCAACACGACTGTCGGCGCAAGCGCCAAGATCGCCGCAGCCTCTTTCACCGCAGCGAGTTTTTCCTGCACCGAGAGAATGAATTTGCTTTGCGTGCGTTCCAGAATCGCGGCAAGGTCGTCGGTGGGATATTCAAAATCGAGTGGCACAATGACTGCGCCGATTTGCATGACGCCGAGATAGGCAACCACCCAGTTGGGCGTCAGCCGCGCCCAAAATGCCACCCGGTCGCCTTTGCCAACGCCCCGCTCACGCAACGCCTGACCAAAGCGCGCGGCAAAATCCATCACCTGCTGATAGGTGTAACGCGTATCGGTGTCGTCGCCGAACATTTCCAGCGCAAGGTTGTTGGGGTAAAGGCGGGCGGACTGCTCGATCTCCGCGAAGATGTTGGTTGGCATAAAAACCTCCTCGAAGGTGGCGCAACCAGCCATGGTTGCGTGACTTGCGTTTGAAGCCTTTGGTCGCCAATAAGTATCTTCGCGCGCTCAGCGCAACCATGGCTGATTGCGCTATAGCCCCGCTCTGGCTTCCAGGTCACGCAACCAGGCATCGGCGGTTTCCCACAGTTGGCGCGAAGCGTGCCGATGGAAAAATCCGAAATGTCCGATGTGCTCCATCGCAAAATCCTGCGGGCGAATGAATTCGCGGCGTACGTCCGCGCGTTGATAGACCTGGGCCAACGCTTCGACGGCGGCGGCGGGCGCATACAGCTCGTCATCGCTGATCGTCACGGTCGTCAGGGGGCGGGCAAATTCGGCAAAGCGCGGTTCGACATTTGCGCCACTGCCTGCGGTGAAAATGCCTTTGCGTCCCCATTTCACCCATTGCGCCACCGCACGGCCAGAACATTCCGTGGGCAAGGTGTAAGCAGAAACCGGCAATCGTCCGAGCAATCCGATCAGCAAAGGAAACACGGCATAGGCATATTCAATGCGCAGCCTGCCGACGCCTTGATACAGTTTGGGAATGCCGCGTTGCGAAGAGATAAACAGCGCGCCGTGCACGTCATGGCGAATCGGACTTTGCCCGAGCAGCTGTCCGCCGATACTGTGTGTGATGGCAGCGAGAAATTTCGGCTTGGCCAGCCGTTTGAGTTCGGCGACCGCAGCGGGCATATCCAGATTGGCCCAATCATCCAAAGTGGCTTGGGCATCTGTTGCGCCGTCACGCGAACTGCCAACGCTGCGATAGTCAAAGGTCAGCACGCCCCAGCCCTGTTTCGCCAGAAAGGCGGCAAAGAAGTTCAGATATTCCTGTGGCGCGGCCAGCGCAGGAATAAACACGACGCTGCGTTCAGCGGCGTCTGCTCCTGGCCACCAGCGCGCTGACAACTGGCGACCGTCAGAGGCTTGTAGGCTGATTTGTTGCCGTACGATGTTCACCTGATTCACGACAATTGCAACCGCGAAAAACACAGAAGACACAAAACCCGGCTTCGACGTTTCTGTGGGTTTTGTGTCTTTTGTGGTGAATGAGAACGTTGCTCAAATGCCCCGCGTGGTAACCGTCAGGCTGCGTCAAGCGCTCAGTTGCGCCGCCTCTAACGTGTTTTTGACCGCAGGGAATTCTTCGGTCGGTTTGGCAGCGTCGCGCGCTTGTTTGCGCCGATAGGCTTTGATCAACTCGGCGCGGCTGGTACCGAGCACTTTCAGCAACGGGAAAACACCGTGTTGCAGAAAGTATTGCGGCGTGATGCCAACGCCGCTGACCTTCAGCCGCTCGTCGTATTCGGGAATCAGGCCCAACCCGGGCATGTAAAAATTGAACACGACATGCGCTAAATCTTCGAGCGCGCCTTCCGGGTCTTCCTGCAATTCAAACTGAAGGATTTTTTGATAGAAGCCTCGGTGCGCGGCTTCGTCGCGACTGACCAGAAAGTAAATGTGTTGCAACAACTCGTTGCCCGTTTCTTTGGCTTTGTCGCGTTGTGCGGCGTAAATCAGATAGGTGGCCGATTCCTGCAACGCGCCGTAACAATTCATTTGCCGCCGTGTGTGAAACGGCAACTGCCAGATTTTGCCAAAGATATGATCTTCAAACGCGTTGTATTGCTCTTCGGTGCGCAAACCCGAGCGGATCAGATATTCCCGATACACCAGCGCGTGTTTTGACTCTTCATACCCCCAACTGGCCTCGAACCACGCCGCGCCAAACAAATCGCGCGTCATGTTGAACGCGTTCGAGGTGTAATCGGGCACGTACAATTCAACGCCGCAAAAAGTTTCCAGACACATGGCGTCTTCTTCGGTGTTGAGAGCCGGGTTCATTTTTTCCCAGGGCACATCGTTAAACGGGTTCCAGCGGCGCTTTTTTTCCGCCGTGTCGAAATACTCGCAGTAAGCCCGATACATCTTTTCGCGTTGCGAATGTGTTGCGCTCATATTTCCCCCAAATTGCCACAGAGGCTGAAACGGCAGTTCAAATTTGCTGGCGAATCAGATTGACCAATCCACCGATGGTGTTAAGCGGCGCCAGTTCGTCATCGGGCAATCGGATATTCAATTTCTCTTCGAGAATGCCAGCGATTTCCAGCGCGGTGATTGAGCTAATGCCAAGCACGCTCAGGGTGCTCTCTTTGGTCAAGGTCACGTCGGCGTGTTGCGGCGAGGCTTGCACGAGCGCCTCTTTGATCATTGCCAAAAGTTCTTCATCCGTCACGGGGTTCCTCCGGGTAATAACGATCGTTGTTTTGATCAGGCGTGCCGACAAACGGCGTGGCGCCAGTTTTCGCTGAGACAAAAATCAATCTTCAATCCACCGTCAATCCACATTCAATCCACGCGCCGCAGCACCAGTTGCGCCAGCGACTGAAAGCCTTTTTCAAACACGCCGACGCAACCATTCAGGTATCGTTCGTAATCGGTAAATGTTTGGTCACCCCAGCGCGCGCGAATCGCGGTTTCGTGTTGCCGCAATCGTTGCAACCAGGCAGCGGACGTTTTGGCGTAATGCTCGCGCCGCGTATACAACTCCATCACTTCCCAGTACGGATTGACGGCGGCCAGAATGGCTTCGGGACGCGGCGTAATCGCGCCCGGAAAAATCGTCGTGGTGCCCCATTCCAGATCGCGAATGTCTTCGCGTTTGCGCGGCAACAGCGCCCCAATCACGCTTTGCAATCCAAACATCGCGCCGGGTTTCGTCCACTGCCAGGCACGGCGAAAGTAATCGCGATAGACGCGCACGTTTTCGCCGCCGCGCACCTGTTCGGGCGTCGCGATGTGTTCAAACATGCCGATGCTGATCACGGCATCGAATTTCTGCGCCGGTTGGTAATCCAGATACGACACCAGTTCGGCGGTCACACCCGGCGTCGCTTTTTGCCGGATGGCGGCGTGCTGCGCTTCAGACAGCGTAATGCCGGTGACGTCTTTGACGCCCATCTCCAGCGCCAGAAAATCCATCAACCCGCCCCAACCGCAACCGATATCGAGCACGCGTTTGTCGGGCGTCACTTTGGTTTTGTCGTGGAAGAAGCGCAGTTTGTTGACTTGCGCCTGTTCCAGATCGTCCGTGCCTTCAAACAGCGCACACGAATAAATCATCCGCCGGTCGAGCCACAAACTGAAAAATTCGTTCGAGACATCGTACGTGACAGCAATATCGGCTTTCGTTGACAAGAGTGCGTCCTTCCCGTTGGAGGTTGATTTACAACTCGGCGATTTCGCCTTGCTCAAAAAGTTGCTTCATTTTGCGGCGCTGCAACTTTCCACTTGTAGTACGTTGCAAAGTCCCGCCCGGAGCCAAGACAACGCGGTACACTTCTAGGCCGATGGTTTCCATAATCTTTACGCGAATCGCCTGCCGCAGACTTTCGGCGTCTTCACGAGGCTCGGCTTCGACCACCATCACCAGCCGTTCATCCATTCCCTCTTGAACACTAAACGCCACGACATTGCCGCGTTTGATGCCGGGCACATCGCGCACGGCCCATTCGATGTCTTGCGGATAATAGTTTGCTCCGCGAATGATGATCAGCTCTTTGCTGCGCCCGCAAACATACAATTCTCCGCCAGCCAGATATCCCATATCGCCCGTGTGCAACCGCCCAGCGCGCCACGCGGCGGCAGAAGCTTCGGGGTTTTGAAAATAGCCTTGCGTGACGCTGGGGCCGCTAAAAACGATTTCGCCAACGTGGCGTTCGGGCAATGATTCACCGCTTTCACTAACGATGTCCAACTGATGTTCAGCCAGGGGAAAGCCACAAGACATAATTTCTCGCAGGTTGCCCTCGGTCGCCGGGACGGCATTGCCGCGCTTGAGTTCGTCGGCGTTGATAAATTCCGTGTGCATCGGTGTGCCGGGCGTGTGCAACGAAATGGCCAACGTAGCTTCCGCCATGCCGTAACTCGGCAAAAACGCTTCGGCGCGAAACCCCGTCGGAGCCAGCCGTTCGGCAAAACTTCTGAGCGTTGCCGCCTGAATCGGTTCCGCCCCGCATCCGGCAATACGCACGCAACTCAAATCCAGATTTTCCAGATCGGAATCGCGCAGCCGTTTGACGACTTGCGCATAAGCGAAATTTGGCGCGTAGGTGATCGTCCCGCGATAATTGTGCAACGCTTTCAGCCAGATGCGCGGATCGCGCGCAAAGGCGCTGGTTGCCAACACCACGATCGGCCCGATATACACCAACGGACCCAGAATGAAGCCGATCAGGCCCATGTCGTGATACAGCGGCAACCAACTGACGCCCACGTCTTCCGGGCCGGGATTCATGCCACGCTCGCCCATAAATCCGCGCATATTCGCCATCAGGTTGCCGTGGGAAACCATCACGCCGCGCGGCAACGTGGTGCTGCCAGAGGTGTACTGCAAAAAACAAATGTCGTCGGGGTCAATGGAAGGCAGATCAAACGGTAAAGCAGGTTCGGCAAATGCGGTTTCCATCGTCAGCAACCGCGTTTCACCGTTGCTTCGTGCCAGAATCTGATCAGCAAAGGCCTTTGAAGATTCGGTGGTCAGCAGAACTTTCGCTTCCGCATCCTGCACAATGCGGGCCGCCGCCGGAGCCAGGCTTTCGCTGCCTTTCGCCATCATCGGCGGAGAAATCGGTGCGGGGATGATGCCTGCCATCACGCACCCCAGAAAACTCATGACGAATTCGTGAGCCTCGCTGGTCATCAACACCAACCGGTCGCCTTTCCGCAATCCGGCCTGGGTCAAATGCGCTGCGCGTTGCCTGGCCTGGTCATAGACCTGACGATAGGTAAAGCAAAGCTCCTCGGCCCCAAAACCGATAAACCGCATCCACGAATCAGGAGCTGCGGGAATTTTCTCCAGCGCTTGCGCCAGCGTTTTGGCCGTAAAATTCCCTAAACGTGACTTTTCTGCCCCGCAATGCAGCATAAGCGTACCGTTGACGAATTGTTGACGTTGAAAAGATGAAAGCCCGAAATCGCTCGGATTCTACTTTCGCAGTATTGGCCAGTCAATTATCGGATTTGTGGTTTCTGCCAAAAGCATTCAAAAAAGTGGTGCGTGGGCGGCCCGGAAAAACGAAAAGGGCCGTTTGGCAAACTGAAGGCATGATCCAAAACTTATTCACTATTGAAAAAAGAGCAAGCCGATGCGACGCGGCTCGCTCACGCTATCGCGCAGACGCGAGCGGTGCAACCGTTTTTGCCGAAAGCCGTCAATTATGTGGCCGACGATGATTAATACACCAACCCAAAGTACGTGGATGCCGCGCTCGCCGAAGGCTTACACGCCATGACAACCTTGTTGACCGGTAGCCCCGCGTTCATGGCACATTCCTAGGCAAAGTGTTTCATTGCCAGAAGTTTCGGTCGAGCGTGCGGTATTGCACCGCTTCGGAGATGTGTTTTTCGGTGATGTGCTCTACGCCATCCAGATCGGCGATGGTGCGGCTGACTTTGAGAATGCGGTCATAGGCACGGGCGGACAATCCGTATTTGTTAATGGCGCGCTCTAGCAACGATTGCGGCCCGGCAGCCAGTTGGCAGTATTTGCGAATCAGGCGCGGCGTCATTTGCGCATTGGCAAAGACGTGTTCACCGGTAAAGCGCGTCTGCTGAATTTTGCGCGCGCGGTTCACCTTGGCGCGAATTTCGGCTGAACCTTCCGACGCTTCTTGCGCTGACAATTCGCTGACTTTGACCGCGGGCACGTCTACGTGAATGTCTATGCGGTCGAGCAACGGGCCGGAGATTTTCGAAATGTAGCGTTGAATTTGCGGCGGCGTGCATTTGCATTCGCGCGTCGGGTCGTTGAAATAACCACACGGACAAGGGTTCATCGCCGCCACCAACATAAACCCGGCGGGAAAGGTCAACGACATCGCGGCGCGGCTGATGGTCACCCGCTGGTCTTCGAGCGGCTGGCGCAAGACTTCAAGCACATTGCGCTCAAATTCCGGCAATTCATCCAGAAACAACACGCCGTTGTGCGACAAACTGACTTCGCCCGGGCGCGGAATTGCGCCACCGCCGATCAGGCCCGCATCGCTGATGGTGTGATGCGGCGAACGAAACGGACGGGTCGTCAACAACCCGCGCGCATCAGTAAACCCCGCCACGCTGTGAATTTTGGTTGTCTCCAGGGCTTCATCAAAAGTAATCGGCGGCAACACAGAAGGAATCCGTTTGGCCAGCATTGTCTTGCCCGAACCGGGCGGCCCGACCATCAGCAAGTTGTGTGCGCCTGCGGTGGCGACTTCGATGGCGCGTTTGGCGTGCATTTGTCCGCGCACTTCGCGAAAGTCCACCGGATACTGATCGGCGGCATTGAACATTTCGTCTAAATTGAGCCGCAATGGCGCAGGCATCGGATCGGCATTGAGCAGTTCGATCACTTCGCGCAGGTTTTGCACGGGATAGACGTCCAGTCCGCTGACGACGGCGGCTTCGCGCACGTTTTCGACCGGCAACAGCAACCGCCGCAAGCCCTTTTGTTTGGCGGCCACCGCAATCGGCAACGCGCCGCGCACGGGACGCACACGACCATCCAGCGCCAATTCGCCGATCAACAACGTATCGTCCAGGGTTTCGCGCCGCAGCTCGCCATTTGCGCCCAGAATTCCGACCGCAATCGGCAAATCAAACGCCGAGCCTTCCTTTTTCACATCTGCCGGAGCCAGGTTGATGGTGGTTTTGTAAACGGGAAAAAAGAAGCCGCAATTGGTAATGGCAGAGCGTATGCGTTCGCGGCTTTCGCGCACGGCCAGATCGGGCAAACCGACCATCGTCACAATGGTTTCGTGTTGCGCATCGCCAGGGCGCGGAGCCAGATCAACTTCGACTTCGACCAGTTCGGCGTCAATGCCGTAAACAGCGGCGCTGAGGGTTTTGAAAAGCACAGACGGAGCCTCCCTTACATTCCAATACGTGCCGCAACTCTGTGCGGATAGACAGAGCGAAGCGCCAGCCAATGTGTTCTGCTTTTCACGCCGGATGTGGCTGACGGCAGCTCTGAGAATGTCTGGGGTGGTGCGGCCATCTTAAACCGTCGCACCGGTTTCTGTCAGCCGAGGAAAGGCAAAGTCTGTACACAAAACAAAAACGCGAGTTGCACAGAAAAAAGGAGGAAAATTCCGTGCAACCCGCGTTTTGTAAAAGCCAGGAAACTGGCGGCTGGCTCTACGCCAGCGAATCCGTCTTAGCGACCGCGCACCGGCACTTTGATGACCTGGCCCGCGCGCAATTTCGCTGAAGCGCTCAGCCGGTTCAGCGCCGCAATGTCACGCACTGACGTGTTGTAACGTCCGGCAATATCACCCAACGATTCACCCGCTCTGACTTTGTAGGTGATCATTCGGGCTGCGCCCGCAGCCACCGGAGCGACTGAGGCCGCGCCTTTGGCCGTGTTGAAAACCACCGAACGAACGTTGCCGTTGGCCGGAATGATGACTTTCTGGCCAGCAGCCAACGCGCCACCGTTGACCTGTTCAATGGCTTCGGCAGAAACGCCTGTCTTACGGCTGATCGTCTCGAAATTGTCGCCCGCCTGTGCGGTCAACATACGCCAGCTTGCGCGTTTCTCGGGCGGAATCTTGGTCAACGCCGCGTGCAAGACACGGCCTTTGCCTGTCGGAACGCGCAACAGATGCTCGACTCCTGGCGGTGTCACGCCGCGTTTCAATTCAGGATTGAGCGCTAACAAATAATCGTAAGGCGTGTCGGTCGCGTCCGCCACCAAGCGCAAATCCGTCATGTTGTTGACTTTGACGTAATCGTACGTCAACGGCGCTTCCGGCTTGGCGGAAAATCCGTATTGCTCAGGGTTTTTGGCAATAATGATCGTGGCCAGAATGTTCGGCACGTAGTTGCGCGTTTCCAGCGGGATCAATCCGCGTTGGTAAATTTCCCAAAAATCGGCATAGCCCGAACGAGCAATGGCGGAATCAATACGACCTTCGCCAGAGTTATACGCGGCCATCGCCAATTCCCAGTTGCCGTCATAGCGTTCGGCCAGCCATTTCAGGTAACGCGCTGACGCACGCGTCGCTTTTTCAAAGCTGGAGCGTTCGTCCACGTAATAGTTCTGATTCAGACCATAGCGCGCGCCAGTGCCAGGGATGAACTGCCATAGACCGACGGCTGCAGCCCACGAACGTGCCACAGGCGACCAGGCGCTTTCGACTTGGCCAAGCCAGGCGATGTCTTGCGGCACGCCTTCTTCTTTGAAGATTTTGCGCGCCATCGTCATAAACCGGCCCGAACGGCGCAACCCTTGTTCCATCGTCGCGCGGCCACGGCCCTGGTAATAATTGATAAAGCTTTGAATCAGCGCATTTGGCTTGAAGTGGAAATCAAGCTTGGCGGCAACCACTGCCGATTTCACCTGCTCTTCGCTGACGTTCTGGGTTTCTTCTTCCGTCAGCTTCAACTTGGCCAGTTCATCGAGCGGCGAAGCGGCAAAGGTTTGTTGCCCGAATCCCCGGTCTCCGGTGGTTTTGTCTTGGGCGGGCTGTGCGGCGGCAGGAGTCTGTGGATTGCTGACCGCCACTTCACTCTGGTTGGCAGGCGCCGCAATCATCAAGGTCATCTGACGCTGAAAAATGTGATCCACCAGCGCCTGGTAATGTTGTTGCAAGCGCGCGTCACTGCGGACGTCAATGCCTGCTTCCAGCACAGAATCCAAGGCGCGGTCATATTCCCGGCGCGCACGATCAAAATTTCCATCCTTGAAATTCGCTTCGCCAGACTGGAAATAACCGTTGGAACGATCAATCACCCGCTGCACTTCAGAATTGCGCAGGGCGATTTCCGCTGGAATCTCATTATTGTTGGAAACGACTCCGCGCCCTTGCGCGAGAGCAGATGGATTCAAAATCGGGGTCAGGGCAACGGCACACAAGCAGGTGGTAAAGAAGCCAGCCCGCAAACGACCAGGCACGACTTCATCGTCACGCTTCAGCATTGATTTGATTTCCTCCGTACACTTTCTTCATACCCAGCTAATTTCTATGTGGCATCGTTTAGGTGCCGTCGTTTGGCTCAGTCGCTCTGGGCTGCTCCCAGGCTCAATCGGCCACGTGAGTGTCTGTGACGCAATTGGAGCCGCCAACGACGGAACGGATTGTAACTTTTACACGATTTGGCTGTCAAACTCGAAAATCCGTCCTCAAAGTCCGCTCAATCCCCCTACCAGACCGCCCGCTCAGATCACGCAATCCTGTCTTGCAGACGTGATTGACAGCCTTACACTCCCCGTCATATAAGCAATTGCGATGAAATCACCTTACAAGTTGCCACAAGCCTTAGGCCTGCTTCTGGTCTGCGCTGGACTGTTTCTGGCAGCAGCGGGGGCAACAGCTTTTGCCCAGCCCAAAAACTTGCCTGCTCGTAAAGGCGCAGTCAATGACTTTGCCAATGTGATTGATGACGCCACCGAAAAGCGGTTGGATATTATTTTGGTCAACTTCGAGCAAATGACTGGCACCCCCATTGTTGTGGCGACCATTCCTTCGCTGGAAGAACGCCCGGTCGAAGATTATGCCAATGCGCTCTATCGTAGTTGGGGCATCGGCGCGAAAAGCGGTGACAATAAAGATAAAGGCGCGCTGTTGCTGCTGGCGCCGCAGGACCGCAAAACACGACTCGAAGTCGGATACGGTCTGGAAGGAGACCTGCCCGACGGCCTGGCCGGTGAGATCATCCGTAGAATGCGTCCGCACTTTCAAAAAGCGGAATTTTCCCAAGGCATAGAGGTCGGCGTGCGAACGCTGGTAGATACGCTGGCCGAAAAATGGAACGTCTCGGTCGCAGGCATTGACCGCAGCTATGCCTATCGTCCGGCAAAAGCTCCAGAATTGAGCGGCAAAGCTGTCTTGATCCTCTTCGCGATACTCTTCTTCTTTATCATCATAATGGGAATGGCGGCGCGTTCTGCGCGGCGGCGTATGGCTTCCACAGGTGCGGGCGAATCGCTCTGGTGGTTGGCCCCGATCATCTTTAACCGTGGCGGTGGCAATTTTGGCGGCGGTTCCTGGAATAGCTCCGGTGGCTGGGGCGACCACTCAAACAGCAGCGGTGACAGCGGATGGAGCAGCGGCGGCAGCGGCAGTGATTGGAGCGGCTTTGGCGGCGGCAGCAGCGGCGGCGGCGGCGCCAGCGACAGTTGGTAACGGCACCCGAAACGTCGGCCTATTCCCCGAACGTAAGTTCGCCACAAACGAGATTTACGCATCATCCTCATTGGCCCCCCACAGGCCGCAAACAGGAGAGCCTGGATGAATCCCAATTTTGAAGAACTGGTCACTCGTTTACTGACTGCGCAAGGCAATAATCTGATCTCTGTAATCGCACACGGCTCTGCCATTGCGGCCCCCGGCAATACCAAAAAGTCTGACTATCAGGTGCTGGTTGTCACGCGCCACCTTGGGGCTGAAGACCTGCGCCATCTGCGCCCGGCGGTGCATTGGTGGACAAGTACGGGTTATTCCTTGCCCGTGTTTTTCACGCAAACCGAATTCAATGATTCGCTGGATGTCTTTCCCATCGAATTCCGCCAGATGAAACGGGCCTATCGCGTGTTGTTCGGTCAGGATTTGTTGGGTGAGGCTGAAGTTTCATCGGCCAATCTGCGGCTGGAAATCGAATACGAGCTGCGCGGCAAACTGTTGCGCCTGCGTTCGTTGTCGCTGCCCGCCGGACAAACCAGCCGCGAATTGATGAAGCTGATGCTCGAAAGCGTCGTTAGTTTTGTGCGCTTTATGCGCCCGGTGCTCGAATTGCGCGGGCAGGAACCGCCCCTGGGTCGTTTGGCGACTGCCAAACAAGTGGGCGAAGCCTTGGGCGTGGACACCGCGCCGTTGGTGCGCATCCTGCAATTGCGCGAAGAGCCAAAGGAATTGCTGGAAGTTGAAATTCAGGATTTGTTCGCCAGCTATCTGCATTGCCTGGAACAGGTCATTGCGGCGGTGGACAAATTGTAACGCTCTGACGAACCAGCGGCGTTTGCCGCCTCCCCACATCACCAATCATTCATCGGGCAGGCAATTGCCGTAAGGTCTGCCAGACACTTTCAGGAGGAAAACTCTATGGGCAAAATCGCACTGATTATTTTGGGTGTGCTGCTGTTGTTCGTGCTGATCATCGGCGGCGCAGGGCTGAGCAGTTACAACGGCCTGGTCGAATCGCGCAATCTGGTGGACAAACAGTGGGCGCAAGTGGAAAACAACCTGCAACGCCGCGCCGATCTGATTCCGAACCTGGTCAACACCGTCAAAGGCTACGCCAACATCGAACAAAGCGTCTTGACGCAAATTGCGCAAGCGCAATCCATCATGAAATCGGGTTCGGCGACGCCGGAACAAAAAATGGACGCCAGCAATCAGATGACCGGTGCCTTGCAACGCGGCGGATTGCTGGGCGCAGGCTTGCCGTTTATGACCCTGGTGCAAGCCTATCCCCAATTGAAATCAGATCAGCAATTCTTGCGCTTGCAGGATGAATTGGCGGGCACGGAAAACCGTCTGGCCGTGGCGCGCAAGGATTACAACGACTCTGTCAACGATTACAACACCAAGCGACAGAAATTCCCGACGGTGATTGTCGCCAGCTTGACCGGGTTTCAGGACAAACCGTTTTTCAAAGCCGACGAAGGCGCTAAAACCGCGCCCAAGGTGGATTTCAGCAAATAACGCCCGCGCGGCATTGGCGGTTTCAGGAGCGGCAAGTGAGTTCACTTGCCGCTTTCTTTTTAGGCGCGCGTCCCACAGCTCTTTGCCAAGGGAGCAGCCCAGACGCTAACATTGCGCGGCAATAAACTGAACCGTGACTCCAAATGGACATTCGTAAACAAGGAGAGAGTGTTATGAGAAGCAAGAACCGCGTGTTCGTGCTTGTACTGACAGGTTGCGCCCTGGCCTTGCTCGGCATCGGGGTTGGCGCACAAAAACCGCAATATCCCCAAACGCGCAAAGTAGACCACGTCGACACTTATCACGGCACCAAAGTAGCCGACCCGTACCGCTGGCTGGAAGACGACAACGCTGCCGAAACCGCCGCCTGGGTCGAATCCCAAAATAAAGTCACCTACGCCTATCTGGAAAAACTTCCCTATCGCGCCAAACTCAAAGAGCGCCTGGAACAACTGTTCAATTATCCGAAAATCGGCGCGCCTTTCCGCAAAGGCGAACTTTATTTCTTCTCGAAAAACGACGGGCTGCAAAACCAAAGCGTGCTCTATGTGCAAAAAGGTTTTAACGGCACGCCCGAAGTGCTGCTCGATCCGAACCAATGGTCCACAGACGGCACCGTGCGACTCGGGGCATTCTCGCTCTCAAAAGATGCCAAATACGCTGTCATTGGTATTTCCAAAAGCGGTTCTGACTGGCAGGAATATCAGGTGATGGAAATCGCCACCAAGAAGATGCTGGGCGACAAAATCGAATGGGTGAAAGTGTCTGGCGCGTCCTGGGCGGGCAACGGATTCTTTTACAGCCGCTACCCTGCCCCTGAAAAAGGCCGCGAGCTTTCGACCAAAAACGAAAATCATCAGGTCTGGTATCACAAAGTCGGCACGCCGCAATCTGCCGACGAATTGGTTTACGAAGACAAAGCCAATCCGCAACGCTTTCACGGCGTCAGCACGACAGAAGACGAACGTTTCGCCTTGTTGAACATCTCTGATCGCGGCAAAGGCAAAAAAGGCAATGCGATCTTTTTCCGCGATCTGTCCAAAGGCGAAAAGAAATTCACGCCCATCGTCGGCGAAGTCGGCAACGACAGCTTTGGCGTGCTCGACAATATCGGCGACAAATTCCTGATTCGCACCGACAAAGGCGCGCCCAACGGCAAAGTCGTGCTTTACGATCCCAACACGCAAAAATGGGCGGACGTCTTGCCGGAAAAGGCCGAACCGCTGCAAAGCTCGGGCACTGCAGGCGGCAAACTCTTTGCCACCTATCTTAAAGATGTGACGACCAGAGCTTATGTTTATAGCCTGGACGGCAAGCTCGAAAACGAAGTGAAGCTGCCCGGTCCCGGCACCGCAGGCGGTTTTGGCGGCAACAACGACGACAAGTTTGTCTTTTACAGCTACACCTCGTTGAACTATCCGCCGACCACCTTCCGCTACGACATCGCCACGAAAAAATCCACCGTCTTTCGCGAAATCTCCATTCCCGGTTACAAAGCCGACGAATACGAAACCAAGCAGGTCTTTTTTAACAGCAAAGACGGCACGCGCGTGCCGATGTTCCTGGTTTACAAAAAAGGTCTGAAACTCGACGGCAACAACCCGACGCTGATGTATGGCTACGGCGGATTCAATATCACGACCTCGCCCTCTTTCAGTCCGCTGCGCATTGCGCTGCTCGAAAACGGATTCGTGTATGCGTCGGTCAACATGCGCGGCGGCGCGGAATACGGCGAGAAATGGCACGAAGCCGGCACCAAGTTGAAAAAGCAAAATGTGTTTGACGACTTCATCGGTGCGGCAGAATGGCTGATCGCCAACAAATATACGTCGCCCGAAAAACTGGCGATGAACGGCGGTTCCAACGGCGGGTTGCTCGTGGGCGCAGTGCTCAATCAACGCCCTGACCTGTTCAAAGCCGCTGTGCCGCAAGTCGGCGTGATGGACATGCTGCGCTTTCACAAATTCACCATCGGCTGGAACTGGATCGCCGATTACGGCTCCAGCGACAACCCGGAAGAATTCAAAGCGCTCTATGCTTACTCGCCGCTGCACAACATTCGCGAGATCAAATATCCTGCGACGCTGATCACCACGGCAGACCACGACGACCGCGTCGTTCCGGCGCATTCGTTCAAATACGCCGCCACCTTGCAAGAAAAACAACGTGGCGATGCGCCGGTGCTGATCCGTATCGAAACCAAATCCGGCCACGGCGCCAGCAATACCGCCAAACAGATCGAAGGCACCGCGGACATTTACGCCTTCCTGTTTGACAATCTGGGCGTCAAACCGAAATTTGGCAGCATCGCCAAAAACTAAGTCGCTTTCTGAAGGCGAAAAGCCCCAAGCCAAGGTAAGGGGCTTTTCGCCGCCGTCATTGTTCGCGCACCGTTCTCGGCACCACGAACGCAAAAATTAACCTGGTCGGATTCTTAATTGCCCACATGTCTACGCTCATAACTGATAATGATGTTCATCCTCATTCGGAAGCCGTCACCAAAGCCCCGCGATTGTTGTTGGTAGGCAATCCCAATGTGGGCAAATCGGTCATCTTTGGCTATCTGACGGGAAAGTATGTGACGGTTTCCAACTATCCCGGCACCACCGTCGAAGTCTCGCGCGGCAAAATGCGCTATAGCGGTCAGGATTGGGAAGTCATTGACACGCCGGGCGTCAATTCGCTGTCGCCGCAATCCGACGACGAACGCGTGACGCGCGATATGTTGCTCGACGCTGATCCCGATGTGATTGTCCAGGTCGCCGACGCCAAAAATTTGCGCCGCACCTTGCTCATCACCTCGCAGTTGGCCGAATTGGGAAGGCCGATGGTGCTGGTGCTGAACATGCTCGACGAAGCCCGTACACGCGGAATCGAAATTGACGTCGAAGGCATCAGCAAACTGTTTGGCATCCCGGTTGTGCCGACTGTCGCCGTCGAAGGCGAAGGCTTGTATCAACTGTTCAAAACCATTCACCAGGCCAAAGTTCCGCTAGACCCACTGGCCAATCAACGATTGCGCCTGCTCAACGGCGACGAATTCGCACAGGCGCTGCAAAACACGCGCGGCGGAAACTTGCCTGTGCACCTGACCATCGAATGGTTGCAAACGCACGACAGCAATTTGCGCCAGGGCGTCGAATCCTGGCTGAACCGCAATACTGCCGGATCAGTCTGGCAAGACGCCGCCTCGCGCACGCGCATCCGCGCCACGGCTGCGCGCCTGAACGAAATGCGCAACGCTTTTCTCGATCAAGCTGTCGGCCAATACAAAAAAGTCTTGCCCGGCGTTTTCCAGGAAGCCCAGGGTTACAAACTGAAACTCGGCCTTGGTTTGTTGGTGCTGGGCGTGTTGCTGTTTGCCTACACCGAATTGGGCCGCTTGTTTGGCCTGCCAACGCCATACGGTCTGGTCAACGGCTGGCTGGATCAATCAGTGATTCCCGCCGCGCTGAACTGGCTGGGCAGTGTGAATCTGGGTTGGTTGGGCACGTTGTTGCTCGGCAAACTGGCCGACGACGGCAGCACCTATGAAACCGGCTTGCTCTATCCGGCGCTGACGCAATTTGTGTTGCTGATTGCGCCTGTCATTTTGCCGCTGGCGTTTGTGTTGCGCCGGTCAGAACGATTCACCGAACGGCTCGGTTACTGGACGCGCAACTGGCGCACGGGTGTGCCGTTGATGTTGGTCGTATTGTTGTTGATGTATGAATTCGTCGGCGTGATCGGCGCGGGCACACTGGTAGACGCGCTCGAAAACAACATCTTCAACGGCTTTCTCACGCCACGTTTGCAATCGCTGTTGCCCGCCGGAATCATCCACGACTTTTTGGTGGGCGAATACGGACTGATTTCCGTCGGTTTGACCTATGCGCTGGCGATTGTGTTGCCCATTGTCGCCACGTTTTTCATCGCCTTTGGCATGCTCGAAGACAGCGGCTATTTGCCGCGTCTTGCCATTTTGTCTGACCGCGTCTTTCGCGTGATGGGGTTGAACGGCAAAGCCGTGTTGCCGATGGTGCTCGGTCTGGGCTGCGACACGATGGCGACGATGACCACGCGCATTCTCGAAACCAAAAAAGAACGCCTGATCGCCACCTTGCTGTTGGCGCTCGGCGTGCCCTGCTCCGCGCAACTGGGGGTGATGCTGGCGCTAAGCGCGTCGCTCAGTTTGGGCGCAGTCCTGACCATTGGCGGCGTCGTCTTGTCGCAAATGTTTCTGGTCGGCTTTCTGTCGTCGAAAATCATCAAAGGCCGACGCGGCGATTTTATTTTTGAGATTCCGCCGATTCGCGTGCCGGTGTTTTCCAACGTCTGGAAAAAGACGCGCTATCGCATGTGGTGGTATCTGACCGAAGCGTTGCCGCTGTTTTTGCTCGGCACCCTGATTCTGTTTGTGCTGGATCGCGTGCGCGTGCCGACGCCGTGGGGACGATTGAGCGGGTTGGACATGATCAACAATTCGCTGGCGCCGCTGGTGACCGGCATACTCGATCTGCCGCAACGCACCGCGCAAGTGCTGGTGCTGGGCTTTTTGCGGCGCGATTACGGCGCAGCCGGTCTTTACGACATGGTCGAAAAAGGCCTGTTGACGCCCGTGCAAATCGTTGTCGCGTTGATCGTGCTGACGCTGTTTATTCCCTGCGTGGCGAACTTCTTTATGATCATCCGCGAACAAGGGCTGAAAAAAGCGCTCTACATTCTGGCCTTCATCACGCCGTTTGCCATCACCGTCGGCGGCGTGGTGAGCTGGATTTTGCGCGCCTTGAAAATTCATTTCTGAGGCAAATTGCCAACCGATAGCAAACGAACTCTATGCATAACTGGTTATCTCAAGAAATCGTCGAAGTGTTGGAAGCGGTCTGGACTAACGAAGAGCGCGGCAATGCCGACGCCGCAGAACTTTGTGCCGTCGCCATGACCGACGTCACCGAAGAGTTGCTGGCGACCTGTGAACGCGACGGCTATGTGACGCGCCACAACGGCGAAGTCAAACTGACGCCGCTGGGCCGTCAAACCGCGGGCGAAATCATTCGCCGACATCGCCTGGCCGAACGGCTGGTCGTGGATGTGCTCGGCATGACGCTGGAAGAAAGCGAAGCCGACGCGTGCGAGTTTGAACACCTGCTTGCGCCGAACGTCACCGATGCGATTTGCACCTTGCTCGGTCATCCGCGTTTTTGTCCGCACAATCACCCGATTCCCGAAGGCGCGTGCTGTCGCCAAACCGAAGAGCGCGTCAATTCGCTGGTCACCTCGCTCGACCGGCTCAACGTCGGCGAACAGGCGCAGGTCGCCTATGTCAGCGCCGACAACTTTCCGCGCATTCAAAAACTGTTTGCCTTGGGTCTGGCGCCGGGCGTGCCGGTCAAAGTCCACCAGAAAACGCCCAGCTATGTGATCCAGTGCGACGAAACGCAAATCGCGCTCGAACGCGACATCGCCCGTAACATTTATGTCTGGCGGCGTGCTATAAACGGGGCTGCGTAATCCATCACTTTTCACAGGAGATCCACCGATGAAACGGTTTGCCATGTTTTTTGCGCTGAGCCTTTGCCTCTGCGCGCTTTCGTCCCCTGCCCTGGCCCAAGCGCCGGGCTTTGCCGATGCCGTGTTGGGCCGTTGGGATGTCACCGTCCAGGCCGCCAACGGCACAACCTATCCGTCGTGGCTGGAAGTCCGCTTGCGCAAGGAAAACGAATTGATGGCCAGTTTTGTGGGCCGTTTCGGCAGCATGCGCTACGCCAGCAAAGCCGAATACGCCAACGGCCAACTGACCGTGGTCATTCCCGCGCAATACGAACCCGCGCCCAAAGAACTGGTGTTCACCGGCAAATTGAACGGCGAAACGCTCGCCGGAACGACCACCGACGAAACCGGCAAAACCATTCAATGGACGGCCAAACGCGCGCCGTCGCTGGCATCGGCCAAACCCGTCGCCTGGGGCAAGCCGATTCAACTCTTCAACGGCAAAGACCTGACCGGCTGGAAACCGCGCAACAACAACAATCCCGGTTGCTGGGGCGTCGCCGACGGCCTGATGACCAACAAAACGCCTTGCGCTGACCTGATCAGTGAACAGAAGTTCACCGACTTCAAAGCGCACATCGAATTTCAGGTGCCCAAAAACGGCAACAGCGGCGTGTATTTGCGAGGCCGCTACGAAGTCCAAATCAGCGATGGCTTCAATCAGGTGATTGACAGTTTGCGGATGGGAGCCGTGTACGGCTGGCTGAAACCGCTGGTGAACGCGGCGAAAAATCCCAGCGAATGGCAGACACTCGACATCACGCTGATTGGCCGCAAAGTCACGGTCATCTTCAACGGTCAGACGATCATTGACAACGAAACCATCCCCGGCATTACCGGCGGCGCGCTCGACAGCGACGAAGCCGCGCCCGGCCCGATCATGCTCCAGGGCGACCACACCAAAGTGATGTACCGCAAAGTCGAAATCACGCCCGCGAAATAACCGGAGCGCGGACATCCTCGTCCGCCCAACAAAACGCCGCGCAGCCTCCTTGACCCGCATTCGCCTGCACGCGAACAAGCCCAAGGAAGCTGCGCGCTTCTTTTCCGGCGGTTGGGACATCCGCGCGCCCATAAGCCAACCGCCGCTGCCCTCTCGCATCCGCAACCTCGGCAACGCCGCGCAGCTAAAACTTCAGTTCTACCAAACTGGCAGGAATACTTCGTAATGAAATCCGTTGTGCTCTAGTCGCATCCCAAATGGAAAGTGCCTGCAAGCGCGTCAGCTTCGCCAGCGGCTCCAAATTGTCTACTTGGCTTCCGCCGGGGCCAAGAGTTAGTTGCGTCAGATTTCTCAACTCCAAAAGTGGTTCCAAACTTCTTATTTCACTAGAGCGGAAATCGAGAGTCAGTTGCGTCAGGTTGCTTAACTTCGAGAGAGGCTCCAAATCTCTTACTTCGCTTCCGGTAAGAGAGAGCATCAACTGCGTCAGATTGCTCAGCTTCGACAGCGGCTCCATGTTATGCACATCACTTGTGCTGCGGAAGCGGTCGTGCATCATTTGCGCCCGATTGTCCTGGTTGAGTGGCGGCTCCCAACTACTCACTTCACTTCTGCTTAGATCAAGGTTCAATTGCGTTAAATTGCTCAGCTTCGACAGGCCTCCCAAATCGCTGACCTCACTTCCGCCCAAGGCAAGAGTCAATTGCGCGAGACTGCTCAGCTTTGACAGTGGCTCCAAATTTCTCACCTTGTTATGGCCGAGGTTGAGCGCCAGTTGCGTCCTATTGCCTAACTTCGCAAGTAACTCCAAATTACTCGTGGAGCTATTACTAAAGTCAAGAGTCAATTGCGTCTCATCGCCCAGCTTCGCCAGCGGCTCCAAATCCCTACCCTGGCTTTGGCCAAGGTCAAGCGTCAATTCCTTCAGATTGCTTAGCTTTGACAACGGCTCCAAATTTTTCACTTGCCCAAGGTCGCTTTCTAGCTCCAGTCGAGTCAGATTGTTCAGTTGCAGCAATGGCTCCAAACTATTGAGTTTTCCATAATAGTAAAGCATCAACTGAGTCTGATTGCTAAGCTTCGACAGCGACTCTAAATCGCTTATTTCGTATTCACTGAAGATGAGTGTAATTTGCGTCCGATTGCTTAGCTTCGGCAATAACTCCAAATAGAACTCTACATCTCTGCCGGCGAAGAGACTCAACTGCGCCAGATTGTTCAGCTTCGATAACCACTGCAAATCGCTCACTTGAGCATCCCTGAGATTGAGCGTCAGTTGCTTCAGATTGCTTAGCATCGACAGCGGCTCTATATCCTTTACGCGGCTTTCAGAGAGGTCGAGCGTCAGTTGCGTTAGATTGCTCAGCTTCGATAGCGGCTCTATATCCTCCACTTGGCTAATATCGAGATCAAGCGTCAGTTGCGTCAGATTACTCAGCTTCGATAGCGGCTTCAAATCGCCCACTTGGCTGTAGCGGAGATCAAGCGTCAGTTGCGTCAGATCGTTCAGCGTTGACAGCGGCTCCAAGTTACTCACTTGGCTTTCTGTTAGGCCGAGCGACAGTTTTTTTAGCAAACGGCATTTTGATAAAGAAGCAAGTCCAGCAATTGAATTGGATGAGTTAACCGCGTGCAGCTCTAGTTCTTCGATGGAATCGGAAGAGAACCAAGCAAAACGGTCGAGATCAAGCGGTTGCATCAATTCCAACTTCTTTAGTCTGTGTTGCCAATCATACAATTCAGGTGGATACCCGCTTTCACGCAGGTAACGCCTACCTTCAAATCGTTGATACTGAAGATAGCTTGCCCAACTGATCACCAGCAGCGCGATGACTGCGGCCACGGCTGCTCCCTTGATGATCTTGTGATGATGCTTGCTGCGCTGCAGGAAGTTCTTCTTCTCCTGCTCATCATTGCCCCAGGGAATTTGCGTTTCGTAGCGTTCGACCAGCCGGAGTTCCTTAGCTTTCAGCAGATAGGCCGAACGTTTGTCATTGTTCTTCCAGGCTTGGAAGGCGTTTTGGAATTTCAGTTTGGCTTGATCCACTTCGGCCAGCAGTTTGCCGGTCAATCGGTACAACGCCGGAACCAAGCGTTCGTGCGGCAATCGGTACCGCATCGGCGAATCATCGGCAGGCGTGACGGTTTCGAGCAGGCGGGTGTCTCGGTGCGATAAACGATCCAGTTGGGTTTTCAGCAGTCGCGCTTCCGCACCGGATTCCGCCGCGAGTTCTTCAACGGTTCGACCTTCGGCCAGGCGCTGGTTGGTTTCCGGGTCGCGCAGCGCCAGCATCGCTTTCAGAATCGCTTCCTGATGTTCTTTGGGAAACAGGTCCAGACAGCGGCTGATGTATTGCGTCAGCAAGCCTTCGGCTCCGCCGGCAAACTGGTAATCGCGGATGGTGATGGTGTTGCCGCTCTGCCGTTCGTGCAATTCGGCCAGCACCAGCAAACCGATGCCAATGTCTACGGGCGAAACTTCGCCTTCGACCGTGGCGGCTTCGACCAGGTTGTTGATGACGGATTGTTCGATGGAATCTTTCAGATTGGATTCGTTGACCAGTTGGCCGATGACTTCGCGCGCCTGTTCGGCGGTGAACAATCGCAGCGAAACATCCTGCGGCGGACGAATGCCGCGTTCGATTTCCGGGCTAATGAAATCCAGCCAGTCGGCGCTGAATTCGCGGCGGAAGGCAATCACCCAGGTGATGCGGTGCGGCGGTTTGGATTCGCGGACGATGCGGCGCAGTAAGGCGAACATCTTCCGATTGCCGCGCAACTGTTCAAACTGGTCGAGCACGAAAACGTGCGATTGCCGCCCGAGCGTTTCCGCCGGATTGACCAGTTCTTCCAAGCTGGCCGGTTTCGTTGCTCCGTCCGGCCAATCTTTATGCACGGCGCGGAGCAATCCTTCTTCCGGTTCTTTCGGCACGGCTTCCCAGTAATGAAAGATCGCGCGTTCGCCCAAAATGTGTTTCAGCCCCGCACGCAGCAACGACGTTTTGCCCGCGCCCGAAGCGCCGCGAATGACAATCAGCAAGACTTGATCGTCCAGCGCCAACCCGAGCAGCTTTTGCAATTCGCTTTCGCGTCCGAGTTTGCGGAACAACTCGCCGTCGGCTTCGGTAAAGGCCATCGGCCCTTTGATCGCCGACGGGCGATCTTTGCCGGGCGGAAGCGGCGGCACATACACGAGCCGAAAAATTTTGTATCCGCCATACAGGACGAACCCGATGCCAGTGGCGATCAGCAGACCGCGAACAATGGCTTCGCCGTGCCACCAAGCAAAAAATTCTTTCAGGCCGACTTTCTCCAGGCCGTTGGCAAGATAGACTCCGCCCAGAATCAGCAGCGCGCCGAAACTGATCGAAGCTTCTTCGCGCTTGCGCGCACGGACAAAGCGAATGACGACCTCAATGATGGATCGGACTTGCTGAGAAAGCTCCTGAACACCTGGCATAGCGTCGAACCCGGAGTTGCTACTGCGTTGATGAAGCAGCCTGACTGTTAGGCTTGAGAAAAGGCGGGCGGATTTTACGCGGAAACGCCCGTGGCGCGCCAGATTGGCTGACACACCTGTCAGCGCCCGCAGAACTCCGCTGGTACAACGACCGCTGCTGGCGACTCAAACAAATCTTTTCACGGAACTGCTACCAAATTGCCGTTGCGGTCACTCACACGCGGCGGGGGGAATTTCCCCAGACAACGAATTTTTGCCGCCTGGGGTGAAACGCACAGCGTATTCATCACAGTGCAGGCCGCCGCATTTCTGCGGCGAAGGCAAAAAACGACGATCAATACCTAGATCAGATTTCATTTTGGCGTACGGGTTTTGCCACAGAGGCACAGAGCCGCAGAGATTTCCAAGCCTTTCTCTGAGCCCCCGTGGCTCTGTGGCCAATCCGTAACGCGAATTGAAAAACGATCTAAATCGTTTTTCGGTTGGCAGTGCGGTTTCACCACAGAGGCACAGAGCCACAGCGGTTTCTAAGTATTTCTCTGAGCCTCTGTGACTCCGTGGCCAATCCGTAACGCGAATTGAAAAACGATCTAAATCGTTTTTCGGTTGGCAGTGCGGTTTCGCCACAGAGGCACAGAACCACAGCGGTTTCTAAGTATTTCTCTGAGCCTCTGTGACTCCGTGGCCAATCCGTACAGCCAGGTGAAAACTGATTTAATGGCGCGCACTGTTACATCGCGCCACCTTTCGCAACGGAGAATTTGATGACGCGGAACTTCACCCAAAAAGCATTGTTGGTTCTGGTTGCTTTGACGCTGAGCGTGGCGGCCTTGGCGCAAGACGCGGACGCGCTGGCGACACAGGCGATGGACGCTTATTACCAGAAAGATTACGGCAAAAGCAGCCAGTTGTTTCTGGCGGCGATCAAGGCGGGCAATCGCGATCTGGACGTGCTCTATAACGCGGCCTGTTCGCTGGCGCTCGCGGGCAAAACCGAAGACGCGTTTGCCCACTTGCAGCAACTGGCGCAGCGCGGCTATTTCAACGCCGACCATTTGAAACAAGACACCGACCTGAACAGTTTGCACGGCGATGCGCGCTGGCAATCGCTGGTGCAAAAGGTCACGGCCAACGCCCAGGCGCAAAAACAGTTGTGGGACAATCCGGCGCTGAAAACGCCCTACAAAGAAAACCTCAGCGACGAAGAAAAAATCGCCGGGCTGTCGAAATTCTGGTCAGAAGCCAAGTTCAATTTCGTCAATTTTGACCTCGTGCCCGAACTCAACCTGGACGCGCTCTATCTGGAATATCTGGGCAAAATCCGCCAGACCAAATCCACGCTGGAATATTACAAACTGATGATCGAATTTGGCGCGAAGCTGAAAGACGGCCACACCGGCGTGAATGCGCCCAACGAATTGACGGACGAAATGTTTGCGCGTCCACGGTTGCAAACGCGGCTGGTCGAAAACAAGGTCATGATCATCGCCGTTCCCGACGAACAGTTGCGCGCCGACGGGCTTGCGCCCGGTCAGGAAATCCTCGCCATTGACGGAGTGCCGGTCAAAGAATACGCCGCGCAAAAGGTCACGCCGTATCAGAGCGCTTCGACCAAACAGGACCTCGAAACGTCCGTCTATGAATACGCGTTGTTGCGCGGTTCAGCGCAACATCCCATCGAACTGACATTGCTCGACGCCAATGGCAACAGCTTCAAAAAGACAGTGCGACGGTTGACGCTGGCCGAACGCAACAAAGTCGGGCGTCCGTTGCCGCCGATGGAATTCAAAATGCTGCCGGGCAACATCGCGCACGTGATGCTGAACACGTTCAACGACAATCGCGCGGCGGAAATGTTTGAAGCCGCCTTTGACGAAATCGCCAAGGCGTCGGCGTTGATTTTGGATGTGCGCAACAACGGCGGCGGCAACAGCGGCGTCGGTTATCGCGTGTTGGCTTGTCTGACAGACAAACCGTTTCAGACTTCGAAATGGCACACGCGCAATTACCGCCCGGCGTTTCGCGCCTGGCAACGTCCGCAAGACACGTTTGGGTCGCCCGCCGGACAATCCCAGCCCAATGGCAAAAAGCTCTATACCAAACCGGTGTTGGTGCTGAGCAGTCCACGCACTTATTCGGCGGCAGAAGATTTTCTGGTGGCGTTTGAAACGATGAAGCGCGGCTTGATCGTGGGCGAGGCTTCGGGCGGCAGCACGGGGCAACCGTTATTTTTCACGTTGCCGGGCGGCGGTTCGGCGCGCATTTGCACCAAACGCGATTCGTTCCCGGATGGCCGCGAATTTGTCGGCGTCGGCATTCAGCCGCACAAACCGGTGACGCCCACCATCGCCGATCTGCGCGCAGGCAAAGACACGGTGCTCGATGCGGCGCTCAAGGAATTGCAAACGGTCCTGAAATAAGGCGCAGCGGCAAACAGAAAATCCCCCACTTCCCTCTCAACTACGCACCAGCCTCTATGAATGACAAACCGAGCTACGCAGCAAAAATGCGTAGCTCGGCGACGATTCGCAGCAGTTATTCAGCCACTTGTAAGTCCTGGTCTTTTCGCTCCTGCGGGTTTGTTTGCGGTATGCGCACCATCGGCGCAACCAGCAACCGGTGCAAAATCAGCGCCGTCACGCCACACAATGCCATCACGGCTGCCATCGGCACGGCTGACTGTTCGTGAAATGTCCCAACCAATGCACCGGCAATAGTCGCCGCGCCAAATTGCACTGTGCCGAGCAACGCCGACGCGCTGCCTGCGCGTTGGGCCTGATGCGCCATCGCACCGGCAATCGCATTGGGAAACGAAAATCCCAAACTGGCGACAAAGCCAAACAGCGGCGGCAACAGCCCCCCAAATCCGCCCCAGCGCGTTAGCGCCATCGTCAACAACCACAGACCGAATACCGCCACCAGCAGCAGAATCCGCGCCAGGATCACGTCAGATTTCCAGCGCGCCAGCAACCGTTGATTGATTTGCGAGGCCAGAATCAGTCCGAACGCATTGAAGCCAAAAAACCAGCCATACGCCTGTTCCGACACGCCATACAGTTTGATAAAGACGAAAGGCGAACCAGAGATGTACGCGAACATGCCAGCTTGGGCGACGCCACCGGCAAACGCGTATCCGGTAAAACGCCGGTCGGTCAGTAACTGGCGATACACCTGCAACGCGCCGCGAATCGGCTGTTGATGTTGGCTGCGCCCGGCGCGGGGCAGCGTTTCAGGTAAACCCCCAATCGTGGCCAACAAACAGCCAGCCCCAAACACGGCCAGCAAGAGAAAAATCGCCTGCCAGCCAAAAAACGCCAAGAGATAACCGCCCGCCAGCGGAGCAAGAATAGGCGCAACGCCCAGCACCAACGTCAGCAAAGAAAACACGCGCGCAGAAGCTTCGCGGTCAAACAAATCGCGCACCATCGCGCGCGCAATCACGATGCCTGCGCAACCGCCCACCGCCTGCACAAAGCGCAGCGCAATCAGCATTTCGATCTTCACCGCAAGCGCACATCCAAGCGAAGCCAGCACATATAGCGAAATGCCGACATACAACGGGCGCTTGCGTCCAAACCGATCTGCCAGCGGACCATATAGCGCCTGCCCCAATGCCAGCCCGATAAAAAACGAGGCCAGCGACCATTGCACCGCCGAAGAACTAGCGCGCAAATCGGTTTCGAGCGCCGGAAAACTCGGCAAATACATATCAATGGAAAGCGGCGCAAAGGCGGTCAGCGCGCCCAGAATCAACACCAAACGGACAGAAATCTTTTTCATGAAGGGGGTCAACAAAGCCAATGATTCACGCTGGATTTTGGCAAAGCCCACAGCCTTGCCCGCCGCGATGATAGTCGCCGCACAAACCTTTGCGCAAAAGCGCCGCTCAACAATAGAACCGCCCAAACAAAAAGCCGGATGAGGCTCGCGACTCACCCGGCATACAAAGTTTAGCCAAGAAACAGAAAGAATCTACATAATCAGTTTCACCGCAGTAAGCTTCAAATACTCGCCTTTCGTTGCGCAATCATGCGCAACAATCCGTTGATCGCCAGATGCAGCAAGACGTACACGACCAACGCCGCCAAATAGGAAAACCGTAAGCGAAACGCGCCTGCCGACGGATCGAGAAACAGATTTTTGAAGGGCGCC
>JAEUQO010000354.1 GCA_016789605.1 Acidobacteriota bacterium | reverse complement strand
GTTTTCGCCGGATGGTCGAACGCTCGCGAGCGGCGGGGATGGGGGCGGGGGCGGGGGGAGGGGCGCCAAAAATGCTCCCCCGTCCAATCTGTGGCTCTGGCGCGGAGCAACCGATGCCGAAGTGGCGCGGCAATGCATTAGCTGTGGCCGGAAGCCGTGACGGGGTTTGTTTGCCGGGCAGAAAACGAAAAGGCGGATTGCGATCAGCGCAATCCGCCTTTTGACTGTTGGCGCGCAGTTTAGTCGTCAGACTTTTTGGATTTGGGCCGTTGGTTCGCGGCCAGGACTTTCTTGCGCATACGGATGGATTTCGGGGTGACTTCGACCAGTTCGTCATCGGCGATGTATTCGATGGCTTGTTCGAGTGTCAGGTCGCGCACGGGCACCAGGCGCAGGGCTTCGTCGGCAGACGAAGCGCGCATGTTGGTCAGTTTCTTTTCGCGCACGATGTTCACGTCGAGGTCTACGTCGCGCGAGTTTTCGCCGACGATCATGCCTTCATACACTTCGGTTTGCGGTTTGACGAACAGTTCGCCGCGTTCCTGCAGGTTGTAAATCGAATAGCCGGTCGCGGTGCCCAACCGGTCGGCGATCAGGCTGCCCGTGCCGCGTCCTTCCAGGTTGCCCTGCCATTTGCCCCAGCGCAAAAACAACGTATTCAACAAACCCGTGCCTTTGGTTTCCGTCAAAAATTCGTTGCGGAAACCGATCAAACCGCGCGAGGGAATTTCAAATTCCATACGCACGCGTCCGTGACCGTGATTGATCATCTTGGTCATGGTGCCTTTGCGGCGGCCCATGGCTTCGGTGACGACGCCGATGAATTGTTCGGGCACGTCAATGACAGCCAGTTCAATCGGTTCGCGCAATTCGCCATCCATCTTTTGCGTGACGACTTGCGGGCGGGCGACGTTCAGCTCATAGCCTTCGCGGCGCATCTGTTCGATCAGAATCGCCAACTGCAATTCGCCGCGTCCCGACACCTTGAAGCTTTCGGGCGAATCGGTGTCTTCGACGCGGATGGCGACGTTGCCGAGCAATTCCTTGTCCAGCCGTTCGCGGATTTTGCGCGAGGTGACGTGCTGGCCTTCCTTGCCGGCAAAGGGCGAATTGTTGACGCTGAAAATCATCGAAATGGTCGGTTCGTCCACCACGATGCGCGGCAACGGTTTCGGATCAATGGCAGAGGCGATGGTGTCGCCGATGTTGATGCCTTCGATCCCGGCAATGGCGACGATGTCGCCTGCGGCGGCGTGTTCGACGGGCACCTGCTTCAACCCTTCAAAGGTGTAAAGCTGGGTGATTTTGACCTTTTCGATTTGGCCTTCGTGTTTGCAGACGGAAATCTGATCACCGACGGTGACTGCGCCGTTGAAAATCCGACCGATGGCCAAACGGCCCACGTATTCGTTGTAGGCGAGATTGGCAACCAGCACCTGCAACGGCGCTTCTTCGTCGCCGCGCGGCGGCGGAATGGTTTTGACGATCTGCTCAAACAGCGGTTGCAAATCCTGGCTTTCGTCTTCGAGTTTGTGTTTGGCGATGCCGTCGCGCGAAATGGCGTACAGAATCGGAAAATCAATCTGATCGTCAGAGGCGTCCAGATCAATGAACAGGTCGTAGACTTCGTTGACGACTTCCTGCGGGCGCGCGTCCTGGCGATCAATCTTGTTGATCAGGATGATGGCGGGCAGCTTCTGTTCCAGCGCTTTTGACAGCACATAGCGCGTTTGCGGCAGCGGACCTTCTGACGCGTCTACCAACAGCAACACGCCGTCGGCCAGTTTCAGCACGCGTTCGACTTCGCCGCCGAAATCAGAGTGTCCGGGCGTGTCGAGAATGTTGATTTTGGTGTGGCCATACCGCATGGACGCGTTTTTGGCCATGATCGTGATGCCGCGCTCGCGTTCCAAATCCATCGAATCCATCACGCGTTCGACGATTTTTTCGTTCGCGCGGAAAAGACCCGATTGTTTGAGCATGGCGTCAACCAGGGTGGTTTTGCCGTGGTCTACGTGTGCGATGATGGCGATGTTGCGGATGTCGGCGCGGGAATTATTTGAACTCATACGAAGAATTGCGTTTCGGTATTTCTCTTGCTGTTTCTCAATGCTGAGCGATAGGTCAGTAAGCCCTATGCTAGCAAGTGAACGGCACTTTGTCACACGGCCCCGTTCGGCAGGGCAATTTTCACGCGCCTCTGAAGGGGTGTGTTGACGCGGCCAGTCTGAATTCGTATGGTGGCAGCGCCTAAATCTCACAGGACAAAAACACAGACTTACGCAAAAAGAAAAGGACCGACCGTTGGGCTTTTCAGGCGGAATTTATCAGGGGGCAGTTTATGGCGAAAAAGAAAGAACAAAAGAAAGACGAAAAGAAACAGAAGGCGAAAGCCAGCGAGAGCGGCAAGGTGGCTGTGAATGAACACGGCCAATTGATCGAGCGGTTGAATTACGCGCTGGCATTGGAATTTGCGGCGACGATTCAATACATGAATCAGCAGTGCGTGGTCAAAGGACACGACCGGCAGGATTACGCGCCGTTTTTTGCCGCGTCGAGCAGCGAAGCGCATTTGCACGCGCAAAATCTGGGCAACAAGATTGTGGCGCTGGGCGGAACGCCGACCATCGTTCCGGCGCCAGTGCGGTACACCGAAAAGCTGGGCGAGATGCTGCAATTCGATCTGGAAATGGAACGGGAAGCGCTGAACGCGTACATCAACGCCTGGGAAGCGGCGGAAGGCAATCGTCCGTTGCGTTTCTGGCTGGAAAACATCATCCAGGAAGAGCAATTGCACGTGGACGAATTGGCCAAACTGACGGCAGATCACGCTTGAGCGCGGTTGGGCGCGTTTGCGAACCGGCGACGCGTACCGGATAATTCGCAACTTGGTTTTGACCTTTATCATTGCAGGAGAATGAACATGGCTGATGTCATCGCATGCGCACGTTGCGGCAAAAAGCTACCGGGATTGGAAAAACCTCCGTTTGGCAGCGCGCTGGGCAAAAAGATTCACGCCGAAATTTGCCAGGCTTGCTGGAAAGCCTGGCTGGCGACGCAAAACCAGTTGATCAACCATTACGGGTTGAGCACGATCAACGCCGAACACCAGCAGTTTTTGATCCAAAACATGGAATCGTTTTTATTCGGCGAAGGACTGAAAACCCAGATTGACACTTCGTTGCAGGGAACGATCACGCACTGACGGGACGTTGGGCAGGACGCCGTCCAGGTGAATTGACAAGGATTTAGCAGGCGTATATCTTTTCGCGCGGTTGGTCGCAGTCAGCAGTCACGCTCACGAGCGATCTGTGAGATCAACACAGGGAAGGCACGGGTATGAAGAAAGATAAGTACGCTGGTTATACGCCCGACGACGATGGCGACATTCGCGTGATTGAAGACCTATCGGCGACGCGCGGCGGTGAAGACGGATCAGGCAGTTTGTGGAGCGAAGTGCGCTCGCTGGTGCGTGATATTGTGTTTGCCGGTGTGATCGCCATCCTGATTATCGTTTTTGTCGTGCAGCCGGTGCGCGTCGAAGGGCAAAGCATGATGCCCAAACTGCATGATCAGGATCGTATCTTCGTCAACAAGTTCATCTATCCCTTGCGCGAATGGTTGAACGACAAGGAACCGATCAAGCGCGGCGATATTGTCGTGCTGCTGTTCCCGGATGATCCGTCAAAATCCTATATCAAACGGGTGGTCGGATTGCCGGGCGAAGAAGTGAGCATCGAAGACGGCAAGCTTTTTATCAACGGCGTACAGGTCGAAGAACCATATCTTGACCCGGAGTATTTTTCGCACGATTCCATGCCGGGCCCCACACGCGTCAGAGACCATCATTATTTTGTGATGGGCGACAATCGCCGCAACAGCAGCGACAGCCGCTATTGGGGGCAGGTACCGGAAAAGTACATCTATGGCAAAGCGATTTTCCGCTATTATCCTTTTATGCCTTACGAACGAGTGGGCAAGCTAGAGTAAGATTTGCAGACGGCGAACGTTAGAAGTACCAATCGAGTTAACGAAGAAGGCGCGGCAGCGGCGAGCTGTCCGCGCTTTTTCGTGTCGGGCTGATATGCTGATCAATCTCCGGCTTTTATTGCAATTATTGTGGCAACCGCTGG
>JAEUQO010000350.1 GCA_016789605.1 Acidobacteriota bacterium | reverse complement strand
TTTATGACCGCCCATTTGCAGCTCAAATTTGTGACGATTGAAAATGCCGGGCAGATTGAGCGCCGAACCGACAAACACTTTTTCGTTGCTCAGATTGCGAATCTGGAACACGCCCATCGGCGTGTGACCTTGCTGGTATTCTTTTTTCAGCGCTTTCTGTTTGCTGTCCATAATTCTTGTTTCCCGCGAAATGAGGGCGACCGGGGTCAGCGTGCGGTGATGTGGTTGGTCGCTGCTTTCGGTTTTGCACCATCCACAATCGCCTGATTGGCCAGCACCTGAAATTCCTGGCGGATGTTGATGTGGGTATAGGGAATGACCTGCGTCATCATGATGCCGATCATTTCTTCTTGTGGGTCTACCCAAAAATAAGTGCAGAATGCGCCGCCCCAGCCGTACTGACCGACCGAACCGGAAATGGCAGCCTGTCCGATATCTTTGATGACGCTATAACCCAGACCGAATCCGTAACCCGGTCCGCTCAACCAGACGGGCAAATCGCCAATCGCGTTGGCGGTCATCAATTCCACGGTCTTGCGGCCCAGAATGCGGGCACCGTCGAGTTCGCCGCCGTTCAGCATCATTTGATGAAAGCGCACGTAATCCGCCACCGTTGAAACCAGGCCGCCCGCGCCGGAAAAATAGACATGCGGTTCTTTGACGTAGCGGCTTTCCGCCGTCGGAGCTTCGAGCAATTTGATCTTGTTGCCGTTCTTTTCGTCTGGCTGATAGACCGCTGCAAAGCGATTGAGCTTGGTTGGCGGCAAATAAAAGTGCGTGTCGGTCATCTTCAGCGGCGCGAAGATGCGCTTTTGCAGGAATTCATCCAGCGTTTGACCGGAAATGACTTCGACCAGACGACCCACGACATCCGTCGCGTTGCCATATTCCCAGGCGTCGCCCGGATGAAAATTTAGCGGCAACGTCGCCAGACGTTTGACCGCATCACCGATGGTGTCGTTGGGCTTGCGCCCTTGTTGAAAAGTTTTGGCAAATTCCGGCTGGGTGATGCCGCGATAGGTGTTGGCAAATCCGGCGGTGTGCGTCAGCACGTGTTTGAAGGTAATCGGTCGCGCGGCGGGAATCAGTTTGTAAGGCGTGCCCAGCCGATCTTCGCCCGATGCCGGAACGGCAACTTTCAGGTTTGAGAATTCGGGCAGAAATTTCGCAATCGGATCGTTGAGCAGAAAGTGACCTTCTTCATAGAGCATCATCAACGCGACCGACGCAATCGGTTTGGTCATCGAAGCAATGCGGAAGATGGTATCGGTCGTCATCGGCGTTTTGCTTTCAGCATCGCGATACCCGACCGCTTCCAGATGCACGACTTTGCCGCGTCGCGCCACCATCGTCACCACGCCGGGAACCATCCCTTTGTCTACATAACGCTGCATCGCGGTGCGAATGCGGCCCAGCCGTTCGCCAGACAGGCCGACTTCTTCTGGTTTCCCCACGGGCAAACCGGCTGCCGATTGCGCCAGTGAGCGCGTGTCTTTGATCGTTGACGAACAAAGCATCGTTGCAATCAGCAGCAAAACCAGAAGCTGTCTCATCTTGCCTCCTAAAATTGGTGGTTGGCCTGTTGGCTAAAGGGCGCGCGTGACGTCGAGAATCTTTTGCGCCAGTTGTTCGACTTTTTGTTCCAGCGTGTCGCCGCTGATAAATTCACAAGTGACGTCTTTGACGGGAATCGCCAGTTCTGCCACGGCGGAATAACTGCCGCCCGCACGGATTTCGGCGGCGGCTTCGGCGCTGAAACCCAGGTCTTCCAGCGTCCATTTCGTAATGGGCTGACGCGCGGACAACATGATGTCGCGGGTTTTGGGAATGCGCGGAACGTTCTGATCGTTGTTGGTGATGGTGGCTAGCAGCGGCAATTTGGCGTTGACGCGTTCCCAGCCGTTGTCTGTTTGGCGTTTGACAGAAAGGCCATCGCCTGCGCTTTCGATGTGATCCACAAACGAAAGGCTGGGGATGCCCAACTCTTCGGCCAGCAATCCGCCGGTTTGCCCCAAGCCCCAATCGCCTGATTCGCGTCCGACCAGCACCAGATCGAAACTGCCGAGTTTGCGAATCGCCACCGCGAGCACTTGCGCAACAGCCAACGGATCAGGATGCGCGTGGCCGTCATTTTTGATCAGCACGGCTTGCTCGGCTTTCATGGCCAGGGCTTTGCGCAACACGTCTTCGCCGCTGTCGGGCGCAAAGACCAACGCCGTGATTTTGGTGTCAGCGCCGCCGGATTTTTCCTTGTATTGCAGCGCCGTTTCCAGGGCGTTTTCGCAAAAGATATTGGTGACCAGATTGGCCGCGCCGCGCACGGCTTCTTTCCGGTCGTTATCCACGCGAAAGTCGCGCACGGGAATTTCCGGATCGAGGATCTGCTTCAAACAGACGATGATGTTCACTTCTTTTATTGCCGACTTACCGGTTGGTAAGTCAAAAGGGCGTAAGTCAATGGTGCAATTGGGTTGACCGACGCAGATTTGTTTTTGGATTTGCGCCGCCTATAATGCGGAGCGGTTCGGAACGATGACAACCGGGGCGAATGTAGCTTTGCCCCCCCGCACTGTCAAGCACGCTTCACCAGCAGGCTTCAATTGACGCGAAAGGAAAACAGATGGAAATCCTGCGTACGCCGGACGAGTGTTTTCGCGATCTGTCTGGGTACGATTTCACGCCGCATTACGCCGAAATCTCCCACACTAACAGCACTTTGCGGGTGCACTATCTGGACGAAGGACCGGCCACGGCGGCGCCGATTTTGTTGCTGCACGGAGAACCATCGTGGTGCTATCTGTATCGCAAGATGATTCCCATTCTCAGTGCGGCTGGACACCGGGTCGTTGCGCCAGACTTAGTCGGGTTTGGCCGTTCGGATAAATTGGCTGCGCGAGAAGATTACTCGTATCAATTTCACGTAGACACGATGACGGCCCTGATCGAAAGGCTCGACCTGCGCGACATCACGCTGTTTTGCCAGGATTGGGGCGGTTTGATCGGATTGCGCAGCGCAGCAGAACAGCCAGACCGTTTTGCGCGCATTGTGGCGGCCAATACGTTTTTGCCGACCGGCGATCAAAAACCGAGCGAAGGCTTTTTGCGCTGGCAACACTATTCGCAAACGGTCGAACACTTTCACGTGGGCGGCATTATCAAAGGCGGTTGCGTAACCGAACTGTCGCCCGAAGTCATCGCCGCCTATAACGCGCCCTTTCCTGACGACCGTTACAAAGCGGGCGCGCGCCAGTTTCCCTTGCTGGTGCCGACGCGACCTGATGATCCGGCGTCAGAGCCGAATCGCCGCGCCTGGCAAGTGCTCAAACAATGGCAAAAACCGTTTTTGACGGCCTTTAGCGACAGCGATCCGGTGACGCGCGGCGCAGACGCTATTTTGCAAAAACTGATTCCGGGCGCTGCCGGACAACCACACGTTACGATCACAGGCGCTGGTCATTTTCTGCAAGAAGACAAGGGCGAAGAGCTCGCCCAACTCGTAGCGGATTTCATTGCTCGCACGGCAAAACAGTAACCGAGAGCCTGCGGCATACGTCGAAACGTCTTTCATCCCAACCCGATCCGAGGTGAAACTCATGCGTAGAAACTTTGTGTTGGCAACCCTGTTGGTTGCCGTGTGTATTTCTGTCGCCGCTGCCCAAAGCAAGGCCGACAACGCGAATCAATTGACCAAAGCCGAAAAGGCCGCGGGCTGGAAGTTGCTGTTTGATGGAAAAAGCTTTACGGGCTGGCGCGGCTTTCACAGTCAGGATGTTCCCGGCGGCTGGATTATCGAAGACGGCTGCATCAGCCGCATTCAGGGCAAAGGCGAACTCGGTCAATCTGGCGGCGACCTGATCACAGTGGATCAATTCGATAATTTCGAATTCACCCTGGAATGGAAAATCAGCAAAGGCGGCAACAGCGGCATCAAATATCTTGTCTCTGAAAATTTGCCGCCGACCGGCAAATCAGGCGTCAGCTTTGAAATGCAGGTGTTGGATGACGACAACCATCCTGACGCCAAAGCGGGCATCAATGGCAATCGCAAAGCCAGCGCGTTGTATGACCTGATGCCGCCGAACGACAAAAAGAAACTCAAACCCGTGGGCGAATTCAATCAGGTTCGGTTGATTGTCAAAGGCAATCACATCGAACACTGGCTCAACGGGGAAAAGGTGTTGGAATTTGAACGCGGCGGCGAAGCGCTGAAGGCCGCCATTGCACAGAGCAAATTCAAAAACACCAAAGGATTTGGCGAAATCGCCAAAGGGCACATCCTGTTGCAGGAACACGGCGACAAGGTGTGGTATCGCAATATCAAAATTCGCGAACTCAAATAACTAGATCAGATTTCATTTTGGCGTACGGGGATTGCCACAGAGGCACAGAGCCACAGAGATTTCTAAGCATTTCTCTGAGCCTCCGTGGCTCTGTGGCGAATCCGTAAAGCGAATTGAAAACCGATCTAATTGTCTGCCTATGCGCGCAACGAAACGCGAGGCGCTTTCAGGTCGTGAAGAGTTCCAGGGCGATTTGAGAGCGAGAGAACGTCTCGCGCGGTGGTGTGCGTCCAAGCAGAAGAAACATACATTCAAATGGAACCAATCGTACAAATTTCTCTGGATTTAACCGACATCAAGGAAGCCATCGAAACGGCACGTATCGCTGTCGAGGCTGGCGTAGACTGGTTGGAAGCCGGTACGCCGCTGATTCTGGCCGAAGGCTTGCACGGCGTGCGCGCCTTGCGCGCGGAATTTCCCAACCATCCCATCGTCGCCGATTTGAAAACCATGGACGGCGGCTATCTCGAGGCTGAAATGATGGCCAAAGCAGGCGCTACACACGTCGTTGTGATGGCACGCGCACACGCCGAAACCATCAAATGCGTCGTCAAAGCCGGACGCGATTTCGGCGTCAAAGTCATGGGCGACAACATGGTCGCTGACGACAAAGCCGCCGCTTCGAAATGGATGGAAGACCTGGGCGTGGATTACATCGTGCATCACACGGGCTTTGACGAACGCAACGGTATTTTCGCCGACACCGGTCATATGCTCAGTCCGCTCGACGATCTGAAAGCCGTTGTGGATGCCGTCAGCATTCCCGTGCAGGCCGTCGGCGGACTTTCCATCGAACAAGCCATCAGCATGCCCAAACACGGCGCTCCGTTGGTTGTCATTGGCGCTCCGCTGGCGATTGATGCGCATTCTTTCAGCACGACCAGCGGCGACCTGAAGGGAATCTTGAGCGAAATCGTAAGGAGAATTAGACAATGAGCAATTCCATGACTGCGGTTGTGCAATACGACCTGAAACCCGGTTCGGTCGAAGTCCGCGAAGTGGCCGTTCCTGAAATTGGCGAAGACGAAGTGTTGTTGGCGGTCGGCGCGGTCAGCGTGTGCGGCAGCGACGTGCATCAATATCACGCTTCGCAAAGCTGGCCGGTGAATGTGCCGGTGATTCTCGGTCACGAATTCGGCGGCATCGCAGCCAAAGTCGGCAGCCGCGTCAAAACCATCAAAGAAGGCGACCGCGTCGTTTCTGAAACCGCGTCGTACATTTGCGGACAGTGCATGATGTGCCGCACGGGCGCGTACAACCTCTGCCCGCAACGCAAAGGATTCGGCTACGGCATCAACGGTGCGATGGCCGGATTTGTGCGCGTGCCCGAACGCACGTTGCACCACATTCCCGACAGCCTGAGTTTTGAAAAAGCGGCGCTGACCGAACCTTGCTGTGTCGGTTACAACGCCGTCGTCGAAAAGAGCAACATCAAACCTGGTGACACCGTGGTCGTGTTGGGACCAGGGCCGATAGGTTTGTTATGTGCGGAAATGGCTCGATTGTCAGGAGCCGGCAACCTGATCGTTGCCGGGATGCCGAGCGACGCTTCGCGCCTGGAAGCCGCTAAAGAGCTTGGCGCAACGCACGCGGTCAATTTGCAGGAAACCGATTTGAAAGAATTGGTCATGAGTTTGGGCGACGGGCTTGGCGCGCATTTGGTCGTTGATGCGGCGGGAGCTTCGGCGGCGCTGAAAACCGCGCTCGACATCGTGCGTCCGGCGGGACAAATCACCAAAGTCGGCTGGGGGCCGCAACCGTTGGGTTTCTCGCTCGACCCATTGGTGCAAAAAGCCGTCCGGCTGCAGGGCAGTTTCAGCCATACGTTCCAAAACTGGGAGATGGTGGTTTCGATGCTTGCTTCGGGCCAAATCAATCTGAAACCGATCATCAGTCGCGTGGCCTATCTGGAAGATTGGAAAGATTGCTTTGACGGCATGCACGACGGCAAATACGTCAAAGCCGTATTGCAACCCAAGTCGTAATCACGCGAAACTGCTGGCCACCCCTTGCCAATACAACCGGGAACCGCTGAGGGAGGAACGCATGAAAAAAGCAATCTTCAGGTTGTCTAGTGTTTTACTGTTTGTGTTGTTGGCCAGTCTGAGCACTCGCGCCCAACAGCAAGACGAGATTCTGAAAATTGATACTCGTCTTGTGGTTTTGGACGCTCAGGTGCTGAACAAAAACTCGGCGCAACAGATTGGCGGGTTGGCCGCCGCAGATTTTCAGATATTCGAAGACAACGTCAAACAGGACGTCGGTTACCTGACTCAGGACAAACTGCCGCTTTCGATCATTTTGCTGTTGGACGTAAGCGGCAGCATGTCGCCTTTGCTCAAAGAGCTTCAGACACAGGCCTTGAGTTCGTTGCAACGACTGAAGCCCGAAGACGAAGTTGCCGTGATGGCGTTTGCGAATGAGGGCATTTTGACGCAGAGCTTTACCAAAGATCGTGAACTGGTCATCAAAGGCATCGAAAAAGCCATCAGCCGGGAAGTGGTACGGCATGCGGGGGGCGGCACCAACATCAATGAGGGCGTGTTTCAGGCGGCGAGGGAAATGGCCAAATTGTCCAACGCTCAAAGTCGGCGTGTGGTCATCGCCATAACGGACAATTTGTCCCGCGTCTCGCGAATAATAAGGAGCCATTCGCCCAAAGAAACCAACCAGGAATTGTTGGAATCTGGCACGGTGGTTTGCGGGTTGATCGTACAAAGCATGCTTGCCAAATCGGCTAGGGCAATTGGCACAGCGACGACTGCGGCCGCCATTGCCATTAATCCGATAGGCGGTTTGGCCGGTTTTGCCATCCGTAAAGCAGTGACTCAGGATTTCAACATCAAGGCTTACGCCGAACTGACTGGCGGTGAAGTGTTAAACGCCGACAAAGCCGATGCGGCGATAGGGTTGGGCAAGCTGTTCGATCATTTGAGGTCGCGGTACACCATTGGCTATTACCCGGCCAATCAGAACTTCGACGGCAAATTCCGCAAAATCAAATTGAAACTCACTCCCGACGCCGCCAAACGCCTTGGCGAAGATGTAATCGTAAGAACCCGGCAAGGCTATCTGGCCAAAATTCCTGTGGAAAAGCCGCAGCCTGTTCTCGCCAACAGCAAGCATTCATCAGCCGCGCCCGCCGCCACTTCGTCCCCGGCGACGGCGGCTTTGACACCGTCTGCCACCAACGAACAACAAATTCCCGAAGAGCCCGTCCGCGCAATCAAGCCGCCTAAAAAACCTCTTCCGCCTGAAGAGCAGTCTGCCAACGTCACGAAGTTTTCCTTCATCGTGTATGGCGATACTCGCGGACGCCGTGACGGGGTTGAGCTTCAGTACGAACATTCGCTGATCGTCAATTCATCGGTACAAGCGATCAAGCGACTGGAACCGTCAGAACATCCGATTCGTTTCGTGCTGCAAACCGGCGACGGCGTGGCCAATGGCCGCATCAATCGGCAATGGAACGTCAGTTACATTGAGCTGATTAACCGGCTGACACAGGACGGCGGCGTGCCGTATTTTTTGGCGCCGGGGAATCACGATCTGACCAGCGCGGCCACACACGATGATCCGCAACGGCAAATCGGCTTGAAGAATTTTTATGCCGCCAACGCCGAGCTGATTCCGCAAAATGGTTCGCCGCGCCGAATGACGGATTATCCGGTATTTTCGTTTGGCTATGGCAATTCGTTTTTCATTGCGTTCGATTCCAACATCGCAGGCGATGAAAAGCAGTTCGAATGGGTCAAGGCGCAACTCGAAGGTCTGGACCGCAACCGGTATCGCAACGTGTTTGTGTATTCGCATCATCCGGCGTTTTCTTCCGGTCCGCACGGCGGCGCTAAAGTCGAATTGCAAACCGGCATCATCCGGCAAAAATACATGCCGCTGTTTCGCAAACATCATGTCAGAGCGTTTTTCAACGGGCACGAGCATTACTTTGAGCACTGGGTTGAACGCTATGAAGACGCCAGCGGCAAACATCGGCTGGATCACGTGTTGACGGGCGGAGGCGGTGCGCCGCTGTATGTGTATGCCGGAGACCCGGATACGCGCCAATACATCAAGGACAACGCCGACCAAAAAGTCTCACTCGAACGTATCGCCAAACCACCCGCAGAACCTGGCGGTGGCGCATATCACTATGTGCTGGTGACGGTGGATGGTGAACAACTCAAACTGGAAGTCATCGGCGTTGACTGGGGCCGGGATTTTCAACCTTATCGCAGTAACAAAACAACCCTGAGCGATCAGGACAAATAAGCATTTGGCACTCACACTTACGATTATCGAAACGAAATTTTTATGGCAAAACTGAGCGCATTTCCCAAAGCATTCATGGACGATTTGTGCGTGACGCGCACGATGTCGTTATTTGATTGGATTGACCTGGCCGCGACGTTGGAGGTTGACGGCGTTGAGATGTATCCGGGCTTTTTCGCCAGCTTCGAACCGGAGTATGTGGCGAAGGTCAAACAGCACGCCGACGCAAAAGGGCTGGAAATTCCGATGATGTGCTGTTCGCCGGATTTCACCCAGCACGATGCGGCG
>JAEUQO010000299.1 GCA_016789605.1 Acidobacteriota bacterium | reverse complement strand
GTGATGGGCGCGACCTATCCGGCGGAATTTGGCCGCAGTCTGGGCAGCGTGCTTAACGTGGTGTTCAAATCGGGCACGAATCAGTTTCACGGCAGCGCGTATGAATTCCTGCGCAATTCGGTTTTTGACGCCAACAACTTTTTCGACAATCGGCGCGGGCAGAAACTCGGCAGTTTCAAACGCAGCCAATTTGGCGGACACGCCACCGGCCCGATCATCAAAGACAAAACCTTTTTCATGGGCTCGTATGAAGGTTTGCGCGCGCGCAATTTTGCCACCAGCATCCGCACTGTGCCGACCATCGAACAACGCAACGGCGATTTTTCGAAAACCTTCAACCAGGCGGGCGCACAGATTCGCATCTTCAATCCGTTTTCGACGCGCGCCAATCCTGCGGGCGGATTTATTCGCGATCAATTCACCGACAACAAGATTCCGGCCAATCTGATTGATCCGGTGGCGTTGAACATTTTGAAATACTTCCCGCTGCCCAATCAGCCAGGTGATGCCAACACAAACGCGAACAACTATGCCGCCAGCGGCTCGGCCCAGACCAATCTGGACAATTATGACTTTCGCGTTGACCACCGCATTTCGGAACGGCAAACCTTCTTTGCGCGCTATTCGCACCGTTACACCGAAGACGTGCCGCTCAAAGCCTTCTCGGAAGAGTTGACCATCGCCGAAGGCCGCATCATTCAGGAAAACCGCGCGCGCAATTTCGTGGCGGAATATACGCACACGTTGTCGTCTTCGACCGTGTTTACCGCTCGTCTCGGTTTTGCCCGCACGCTCTTTGTTTTCTCGAATCAGGGGCTGGGCTTTAAGCCGTCCAGTTTAGGATTACCCGCCGCGATTGACGGAGTGGTTGACCGGCAAATGTTCCCGGCCGTCAGCGTTTCCGGTATGACTGGGTTGGGTGGCGGCGATCACCGGTTCAACGCCTTTATGAGCTATCCGTTTGTCGCTACCGTGACGCGCACGTCCGGCAATCACAATTGGAAGTTTGGCGGTGAAGTCCGTTTGATTCGCGTCAATGTATGGGAAGCGCGTAACGCCGGCACGTTCGGATTCAGTGCCAGCATGACGCAAGGGCCAAATCCCAATACCGCCAGCAGCAGCGCAGGGCTGGGTTTTGCGTCGTTTCTGCTGGGCACTGGCTCAACCGGCAATACGCTGATTCAGGGCTGGAAAAATGTTGCGGCGCAAAGTTTTTATTACGCCGGGTATGCGCAGGACGATTGGCGCGTAAACAGCAAACTGACGCTGAATTTGGGCGTGCGGTATGATTTCGATTCGCCGCGTACGGAACGCTACAACCGCATGAACTTTTTTGATCTGAACGTGCCGTCGCCGTTGGCGTCAAAACAAACCGATTTCCCCAACCTGAAAGGCGGCGTGCGGTTTGTGGGCGTTGACGGCAATCCGCGCCATCAATATTTCAAAGACACCAACAATCTTGCACCGCGTTTGGGATTGGCCTATCAAATCAACGACAAGACCGTGTTGCGCGCGGGCTATTCGCACATCTTTGGGCCGTCGAACCAGGCTGCACAAGGCACGGTCGGTCCCTTCGGTTTCCGCATCGAATATCCGTGGCAAACGACGGTGGATGGCATTACGCCGTTTAACTTGTTGCGCAATCCCTATCCGAATGGCTTCCGCGCACTGCCCGGCGCAGCAGATGGATTGCTGACGCAGGTTGGTGC
>JAEUQO010000234.1 GCA_016789605.1 Acidobacteriota bacterium | reverse complement strand
TATTACACCGCGCCTGAACGGTTGGGATTGCGCATGCCGAATTTGCTGAAGTTGAAAAATGGCGGCGCCTATGCCGAAGGGATGGAGGGCGTCTATCCGACCGTGACCTATCCGTCGCATACGACACTGGTCACCGGCTTGCGCCCTGCCGCACATGGCATTGTGCAGAACCGCATTTTCGAACCGCCGACTGCGCCGCAAACGCGCGCCTGGTATTGGTATGCCAACGCGCTCAAAACCGATACGCTTTGGACGCTGGCCAAAAAAGCCGGAATGGTTACCGCTGCCGTCGGCTGGCCGGTCACTGTCGGCGCAGAGATTGATTACAACGTGCCCGAAATTTACGAGCCGGGCGAAAATCCGCAAACCTGGAAAGTCGTCGCACAACATTCGACGCCCGGTTTGCTGGAAAAAGCGCTGGGCCCAAGCCTGGGCAAAGACGTCAGCGTAGACGAACGACTGACCCGCGTCAGTGAACACATCATCAAAACGCATCGCCCGCATTTGCTCTTGCTGCATTTGATCGAATTGGACGGTGTGCATCATCGCAACGGCCCGCGCACCAAACCGGCGCTGGAAACTGCCGAACGCGAAGACGGCTATCTGGGCCGGATTGTCGAAGCCACGCGACAGGCGGGCATTTATGACAAAACGACTTTTGTCGTGGTTTCGGATCACGGCTTTGCCGCGATCAAACAACGGTTTGCGCCGAACGTGCTGCTGGCCAAAGAGAAATTGATCACGCTGGATGCCAATGGAAAGGCGACGGATTGGAAAGCGGCGGCCTGGCCTGCGGGCGGTTCGTGCGCGATTGTGCTGCGCGATCCGGCGGATAAGGCGACTGCCGCCAAAGTCACGGCGTTGTTTTCCTCGCTGGCAAAAGCCGGTAACAGCCCGGTGAAACAGATGAGCGACCGCGCGCAGCTAAGCCGCATGGGCGCAATTCCCCAGGCGCTGTTGATGCTCGAAGCCGCTCCGGGATTTTCCTTTGACGAAGCGTTGACCGGCCCCGAAGTGCGCGATTCGGGCGAAACCTATCAAGGCACGCACGGCTATTTGCCCACCAGTGAAGCGATGCGCGCTTCGTTTGTGATGTATGGCGCGGGCGTCCGCGGCGGCAAAATCGGGTTGGGACGTATGCTGGATGTTGCGCCAACCGTGGCCGAATTGCTCAACCTCAAGTTGCCGCGTACAGAGGGCAAACCGATGCAACAGTTATTGTCAGGCTCGGCGCGTCGGTAAGCTGACACAAGACGATGCTATGCCGCCGCCTGTGACCGGATCAGGGTTGATCTGGCGCAGGCGGCGGCTGACTGCTGTCATAGATGTAAACCTTGAGGCCAATCGTCGCCAGTTCGCTGAATGCCTGTGCGGCAAACATCGGGATGCGTATGCAACCGTGGCTGGCGGGTTGTGCTGGCACCGCCGGATTGCCGTGAATGGCGACGCCGCCCGTGACGTAATTCGGATAGTAGAGCAACCCCAACGGGCTTTTACGCCAGCCTTTGAGTTTGCGCTGAATGCTGAATCTGCCCAGCGGTGTGATGGCTCGCCTGGTACGCCCGCCTTCGGTAAAACAAGCGCCAGAGCCGGTCGAAACCGGCAGCGTTCGCAAAGACACCTCGCCCACTTCAACCAGAAACAACACCTGACGGCATAGATCAATTTCGATATGCGGGTAACCGCTTTCGCGCGGGACAGGAGGTTGTGCCGTCCGCAGCGCTTGTAATTCTTCTGCCGTGAGCACGCCCGTGCGCGGCCTGCCCGCGATCTTCTGAAAGGCGATCAACGCATGCCGCAAGGACGGTTCGGCTGCTTCGCCGTCAGGGTTTACCCAATAGCCCAATTGCGCCAATCGCTCTCTGGCTTCGCTGACCTCTGCCGCCGTAGGAGTCTGCGGTTTCGCCGTTTTGTCCGTTTGCGCCAAGCCCCGGTTTTGACCTAGCCCAAACACAATCAGCAACAACCAGATCAGGGAGAATCTGCAAAGCTTTGCGACAGGTTGGCGTGCTGGTTGGGTATACATTTTGTGTGCCTACTTTCTTGCCGTTGTTTCTGGCTTCCGTTGCACCACGGAAACTGCAAAACCAGCAATGAATGTGCCGGGAAATTGGCAGGGCAAGGTGTCTTTGCGAATAAAGCACTTGGGGGATTGTCGAGCGCGGTTGGGGAAAAATGCGCGCCCGCATTGCCGCCAAGTCGGAAAAACTCGCAGCCAGCGGAAGCATTTAACACTGGGAATGTGCAATTTCGCCCTTCTGGCAGGCGGCATATCGGTTGCGTAACAAAAAAGGACGTTGCTCCGTTCACGATTCCAAAACGCCTAATGACCTTTGCCTTGCGAGGGCTGGTGGTTCAATCCGCACCAGCCGGTAGGGAGCTAGCATGACTGCGGACAAGATTCTGGTTGTAGATGACGACCGGTCAATCAGGTGGTTGCTCGTAGATGTCCTGAAAGAATGGGGCTATCTGCCAATCGAAGCCCAATCCTGCCAGGCGGCTTTATTCGTGTGTGAATCTGAGGCGCCAGTCGCCGTGTTGCTCGATATTGATTTGCCGGATGGGTCTGGTTTGAAGGCGTTGCGGGAAATCAAAAACCGCCAACCGGAAATTGTCGTGATCATGATCACTGGCAATCAGTTGTTCGAAAACGCGGTCGAATCGTTGCGCGGCGGGGCATTTGATTTCATCAGCAAGCCGATCAATTTGCAGGAATTGCAGGTCACGTTGCGCAACGGATTGGAAGCCCGACGATTGCGCAAACGCATTCGCGCGCTCGGCCATCAGCAAACGCGGCAATTCAATTTCGCGCAATTGGTCGGCAGTTCGCCCGTGATGCAGCGGATGGTGCAATTGGCACGCAAAGTCGCCGAAAGCGAAGCGACTGCCGTTTTGTTACAAGGCGAAAGTGGCACCGGCAAAGAACTGGTTGCGCGCGCCATTCATTGTGGATCGCAACGCGCCGAAGGCCCCTTTGTGCCGATCAACTGCGCGGCCATTCCGGCGACGCTGCTGGAAAACGAGCTGTTTGGTCACGAAAAAGGCGCGTATACCGATGCCAAAGGGCGTAAGGAAGGGCTGTTTGAACAGGCCGAAGGCGGAACCTTGTTTCTGGACGAAATCGGCGAGTTGGAAATCAGTTTACAGGCCAAACTGTTGCGCGTGCTCGAAGAAGAATGTTTTCGCCGTGTCGGCGGGTTGCGTGATCTGCCCTATGACGCGCGCATCATCGCGGCTTCCAATCGCGATTTGAAACTGGAAACCGAGGCGGGCAGATTTCGCGCCGATCTTTTCTATCGGCTGTCGGTGATTCAAATCGAATTGCCGCCTTTGCGCGAACGCGGCGACGACGTGCTGGTGCTGGCAGAACATTTCATCGCGCATTTCAATCGGCATCTGAAAAAGAAAATCACCGGTTTGACGCCCGAGGTTACTGAGCTCTTTCGTCGCTATCACTGGCCCGGCAATGTGCGCGAACTGCGCAATCTGATCGAACGCGTGATGATTTTGGAGGACGAACAAGTCATCACCGTGAACTGGTTGCCGCGTGAGTGGGCAACGTTAGGCCGACGGCCTGACTGGCAATTGGCTGGGAGTGGCGGCCCCTCGCAGTTGGCAACGTCCGCTGTCATACAGGACGAAGACGTGACTCGGTTGTTTCCCTTGCCGCCTGGCGGGATCAGCTTGGAGGCGGTTGAACGCTCATTGTTGCGCCAGGCGGTTTCAAGCACGCGCGGAAATCAGACCAAGGCCGCCGAACTGCTGCACATCACGCGCGACCAGTTGCGTTATCGGTTGAAGAAAATCGAAGAGAAGACGGAACTGCACGGTACAGCTGACGCGCAGGAAGTGGCCCCGACATAAAGCCAGCCGTCATAAACCTCCTAGGCGGCTGGCTTCTATTTGGCTGAGGACGTCATGCGATCGAGGGAGATCGTGTTGCGTACGCGTCAGCGAACTTCTGGCGAAAATGCCCGGCGCGCGAACGTGCGAGCGTCATTGTCATCGCAAACAGGAGGCGAACTTCTGTCTATCAGCACCAAGCTGAAGTTCGCCCCTGTTGTCGTAATGTTGCCTGGGATTTAGATCGTTTTTCAATTCGCTTTACGGATTAGCCACAGAGTCACGGAGGCTCAGAGAAATACTTGGAAACCTCTGTGGCTCTGTGCCTCGGTGGCAAAACCCGTACACCAAAATGAAATCAGATCTAGTTGCGTTCCCACCAGACGCGCACCAGTTTGTTGCGCTGTGAGAATCCATAGCGAACCGAACCCTGATACGCTTTTTTAAGTGCGTGGCCCAGACGCTGTGCCAGGTGCTCGGTTGTCGTAGTAATGACTAAACGATTCTCAGCAGGGTCTCGACTGGTGGCTTCGGTTTGCCAGTCCATAATGCGCGCCAATGGATTGTCTTCGCTGGCGCGTTCCGCTTCGTTTTGCAACAGCCGTTTAAGCTCAGCCTGATGCTCTGCCAGGAATTTTCCTTGCACATACACATAGCCGCTGGGCACGCCGCTGCGTTGCCGCTCACAGGCCGGACACACGACGAGTTGCATGGGGCGAAAGTGCGGATGTCGCTCGCTTTTCGCCTCAGGATTGGGTTTGGTCCAACGACGGTCGGCATAAATATCGCCGCAGATTTCACAAACAGCGGGTTCCGGCAAACTGCGCCGCGTACGATGGCGGCCTTTTTCGTCATCCACGTGTTTGGTGAATGTCTGGTTCGTATAGTGTTTACTGGTTTGCATATTTACTCCTTGGATTCTTGCACAATTTCGACCGAACAATGCGCGTGCGTCGCGACAAAGGACGAGACGCTGCCCAGCAGCCGCTCAAACGCCCCCAACCCTTGCGCGCCGACAAAAATGCAGTCAGCTCCCCAGCGCTCAGCTTCGTTGAGCAACAACTGACGCGCGTCTTCCTCGCTTTTGTTTACTGAAACGGTCAAGCCCACGCCGCGCAAACTGCCGGAGGCTTTTTCGATGACGGCGTCAATGCGCGCTTTTTCTTCTGCAATCCACTCAGCCCAGGTTGCGGCTGTCATTTCGTTTCCGAGCGACGGCAGAATCGGAAATCCGTTGACGATGCGAGCTTCGCTATGCGCAGGCCAATGCCGCTGTGTGATGGCTTTGATTGCGGCGGCAGAACCGGGAGAACCATCAATCCCCACCAACAAACGGATCGTCGTTTTAGGTTCTTCCAGCCGTCCGCGCGCGATGCGTACAGAACGATGTGCTGTGTGCAGAACTTTTTGCGACACACTGCCCAGGAATATTCGCCCCAGCGTCGAATGTCCTTGCGCACCGACAACAATCAGGTCAACGTCGAGTTCTTGGGCGCGTTGCGCGATTAATCTGCCCGGAGAACCGGTTGCGGCTTCGGCGTGCACTTCCCATTCAGGAAACGTTGCTTTGACAGTGGCGCGCGCCTGCCGCGCCAGCGCCAGCGCCTCTTGTTCTCCTTGCTGGACATATTTGGTGAATCCGGTTTCTACGCCGCCATAGCTTGCCGGTGCAGGCAACCACTCTGCCTGCACAGATAAAACGTGCGCGGTGACGTGGCGCGGCAAGCCGGCGCGTTGCAAATCAAGCAGCGCTGCATCAGCGTCACGCGAACCGTCATACGCGATCAGAATCTTCATTTTGTTTGGCATGTCTTCCTCCCTCTTTTGAACTGCTGTGCTGACTGGGTATCTTGCAAAAGCTTCACCGCCGCAAAGTCTGCCTGATTTTGCCCGCCGCTATTTCAGCAAATCGCAATCACCAAAACGCAATCACTATGCCGGGTTTGGTTGTCGCCCAAGGCCGGAGGATTTACACGACTTAGCCTGCTGAGCCGGACGCTGCTTGCGCGCTTTTCCTCCTTTCTCAGGGGAAACTTTGCGCAGCGTTGGCTGAATTGACTCAAACTGCTGGCTAAAGCACGCAAATCCGCCTGGCACCGCGCTTGCTGGTGCCAAAAGTAGCTCCTCTCGAAAAACAGTCACATACAACATCTCGCCACGAGAGAGAGCCGCTGGTTGATGAGGCTGTCAGGCGAACATTGCTAAACGAATGGAGGACATTTATGTTGAAGAAACTGATGGCGACGTTTGCTCTCGGTTTGGGCATTGCGCTGCTGGCGCAGACGATTCTTAGCGATCCGGCTGTGGCTGCGCAGGATAACAAACACGCCCGTGCGCAAAAGCTCTTCCAGCAATATTGCGCCAGTTGTCATGGCGTGGATGGGAAGGGCGGCGGAACCGTTGCGTCTTCGCTGAAAACTCCGATTCCTGATCTGACCACGATTGAAAAACGAGAAGGCAAATTCAATCAACTGCGTGTGCAGCAGATCATTTCGGGCGAAGTTGGCGTGACAGCGCATGGTGAAAAAGACATGCCGGTTTGGGGCTACATCTTTCGCACCAAGAAAGGGGAAAGCACTGCAATGCTGGACGTGCATGCCCTGGCCAGCTATCTGAAGTCCATTCAACAGAAGTAGGCAGAAGTGAGCGGTTGACGACAGCGTCTATCCGGCACTGGCTGGCAGTGCCGGTGACAAAGGGCCGAGGCAATAACACGCCTCGGCCCTTTTGCGTCTTCAACAAGAGCGGAAACATCGGATTAAACCGACCACTGATTTTCCAGCGTTGTGGCAAGTTGCTCGTAACGATGTAACAAGCTTGAACCGCTGGCGGTATGCGCCGGAGCGAGCTGTTGTAACAACGCTGCTTTGGCATTTTCATCAAGCAGTTCTTCCGCCAGGTGAAAGAGCAGGCTGTCTTCTTTTTGCATATGCGACAGCAAATGTTTGCTGTATTCGTTGGCGGCCCGTATCAGTCGCGGCGCGATGCCAGCTTCGCCGGTTTGATAGGCTGCGACGGTCAACGCCAATTCGGCCAGCAGTTCACGTTCGAGTTGATGCTCATCGCGCAAGAAATGCAATGCGCCTTCGTCCTGGCTGAATCCGGCCTGTTCCAATGCGGGAAAGAGAACGTCTTCTTCGCGCGTGTGGTGAAAGCGGTCGGCAAAAATCTGTATGAAGTCCAGCGCTTGCGCCAGCGCTTCTGGCGGGACGGGATTACCCGACGCAAGGTTCAGGCACATGCCTGTGAGTGCGCGCAGTGCTTGTTCGATAACGCGGTGTTCGTGTCGTAACAGATGTGTTGGTCTAAGTGACATGGAAATTTCATCGGGTTAGTGGCTTGGCAGCCGGTTTTTGATGTCTTGGGTGGGAACCGCGCCAAGGGCCACCACTCACCACATTCCCCGCAAGTCGCGAGCCAAGCCACAGACGCGTGAAAAAGGGCGCTTCTTCTCGAAAGTTGGTGGTGGCGAAAGCGTGCAACGCGGATTTTGCCCCAGCGCTCAACTGCGTCTGGGAAAGTTTGCACTGTCAGGAAGTCTGTTAATGAAGAAGTCAGGGCAGATGTTTTTTGAATTGCACGGCGCAAGGCACAGGCCTATACTGCCTGTGGGTCAAATAAAAATCTCTCTGACAAATAACTTTCCCTGCTGACTCGGTACAGCGCAAGACGCAGCCACCCGTACGCGCTATGGTGCGCCAGGATAACGCCCCTTTGAAATTCCTCTTCGTGTGACTTGGTAACGACCTGCAACAGGAGACGTGTGTCTCTGGGAGGCTCGCCAGAACCATGAAAATAGAAATCGTACGTCCTGATGATCTGCTCAATTTGCGGATTGAAGCCGTCAACTTGCGGCTGGATGCCACAATGCGGAGAGCTCCCGTATTGGTGGTGGCAGACGCGCGGCAGCCTGCTTATTTGGTCGTGACGTTCCCTCCGCAGACCATTGCCGAGCACGCCTATTTCGAAGCGGCAATTGTGCAACCCGAAGCCGATCCGCTGCGGCAGAGCCGTGATCCTGAAAAAGGCAACAACGCCGTCGAGACGCCTGCGCCGCCCGGGCAAACGGCTGCCAGGCTAGGACAGCCAAGCCGTCTTGTGTTTCAGGTGCCGCCCGCTGCGCGCATTCCGTACAGCGTGGCAGGTTTGCTTGATTGGTCTGGCTTGACGCTAAACGTACATCCCATCGCCGCCATCGGACGTACGCCAACTGCGGCGGAAATTGCCAACGCGCCTGTGATCGCGCAACCCGCGCCGACAGATACGGCGTTGGAATTGCCCTATCGGTTGGTGATCTCGCCCAACCGCGATGCGCACTGGAACCATCGCTTGCAGCCATTTACCCAGCGCGGCAGAACAGAGCTTTGGCATACGCGGCTGATGCTCAACGGCAAAAACGGGCCGGTCGAACTTTCGCGCGACAACACTGCGCCGTTGCGCGCCATCTGGTCACAGGATTACAGCGCGACCAATCCGCCGCCGACGACCAAACAAGACGCGGGACTCGGTCGCACGGCAATGTCGCCCAATGATCGTCATCAGATCGTCATTCTGACGTCGGCGTTTCACGGGTATGAAGGCGATATCGAACTTAACCTGATGCCGATTGTGCTGAATCCGCTGTTGAATGCCGCGCCTGAAGCGGCGGCCAATTCCGATTTGGCCACGACCATCAACGCGGGATTGCTGACACGCAATTCGCGCAAGTTCCGTTTTACGGTGCTGTACGTTCCTAAACCGTTTGAGGCGGAGCAGGTGATGCTGACACCACTTGGTGGTTGGTTGCGTTCACGCGGAGCCTGGGATCCGCCGCGCAAGGCAAAGCCGGTCGTCGTATTGCCGCCGCTCAATTGGGATCAGATTTTTACGCGGCTGCCTTTGTTGCGTGAACGTGCGGCAGAAAAGGCACCAGACAGTGCCAGCGCGATTCAGGCCTTGCATGACGAAATCAGCACCACCTTGCTGTTGCCCGGCGTGTTTACCGCCGCAGCCGCACAGGACAATGGCCAGTTGGATTTGTCGGAATGGGTGCATGTTGCGACGCAAGGGCGCGATCATTACGTGCGCATCGTTTATGAAGGTGAGTTGTGGCCGTTCCGGCATCGTGCGGCGCTGATCAAAGTCACTGAGCGCAAGTTTAAGCAAGGCGCTGATGGCGTGGTCGGCGCGTATCTCTTTCAGCGCATGTTCATCGTTGTGCGCGAACCGGTGAAAACCTTTGATGTGCGCGGCAATCCATTCAAACGGGTGCGACTGACAACGCTGGTCACGCCCGATATCGCAGAGCCGCAATTGATTCCACCCGGTGCGCCGACCATCCACCGGTCGTTCTGGGTGGAAGTGATGACAGGGGCGAGTTCGCGCGATTTGTTCCGCTTTCACGCGGTAGGAACGGATGTCGCGAACAATTCCGTGGATTTCACCATCCCGCTGATGTTTGTTTCGATCAGCGATTTGCACGACGCAAAACCTGCTGCCGCCGCCGCGGTTGAAGTCGAATACAACTCCGTCGCCAACGCTGCGCGCCGAACGGCCGTCGTCCCCGGACAGAAACTGACCTTTGCCGATCCTGGGTCACCGCCGCCGGGCGGACAGCAACAAAACAACACACAACTGGTCACTGAAGCGCTCAACTTTGTCGTCAATGCCGTAGGCGATCCCGCGCAAATGTTGAAAGCGGATGTGCGCATTCCGCAGGTCGAGGAATTGCTCGGCGCCAATGCGCCCACGACAATTCGGTATTTCAGCGGCTACGTCAAAAACGGGTTTGACGCGCAAACCGGCGTCTTTGCCGAAATCGTTAAGAAAGACCTGGCGCAATTCGTGCCCGATGATCCAACGGTGCGGCAAACGCTGGGCGTTGCATTCAGCTCAGATCAGGCGGGCGGATTTGCCACGCCGAATATGGGCGTTTCGACGCTGACGCGCGCGTTGGGACCGTTGGCCGGCAAAGTCGAAGACGCGCTGACCAACACGTTCAACCCGGCGGAATTTTTCAAAGGCGTCACGGCGCAACTGTTTGGCAGCTTTGACCTGTTCAAGTTGCTGTCTGCGGTTTCACTAGACAAAAACGCGCCCAAGTTGCGCACGCAATCGCAGGATTTGCCGCCCAACGGCAAGCTGTTGATTGCGACGTTGGATTGGGAACCCAAAGTCGAAAATCTGGATTTGGGCATTGCCGCGTTTGAAAAAGACCACAACGGCACGACCAAGTTGCTCATTCACGGGCGCATCGAAAAGCCGGTCACGCTGGATACGTTGGGCGCGCCAGTGGCTGAAGGCGTCAAGTTCGATTTCAACGGCAAGCTGAATGACTTTCAGGTCAGCATACTCAAATGCGTGTTCATCAACTTCGTTGAGTTTGCTTTTACGACACGCAGCAACCAGAAACCGGATGTCAAAGTCAGTCTTGATCCTGCGCAACCGCTTGGCTTTGGCGGTGATCTGAAATTTGTCGAAGAGTTGCGCAAAGCGATTCCGCCCGGATTGTTTGGCGATGGGCCCAGTCTGGACATCGCGCCCACCGGCATTCGCGCGGGCTTTGCCTTTACCTTGCCGCCCATTGCCGTCGGCGTGTTTGCGTTAAAAGACGTCACGTTGGGAGCGGTGCTGACCTTGCCATTCCTGGACGGAAAACCGGTCTTTGATTTCAACGTGTCAGAACGGGCACATCCGTTTTTGCTTTCGGTTTCGATTTTTGGCGGCGGCGGATTTTTCCATTTGCAACTGGATACCGCCGGGATGAAACAGCTCGAAGCCGCGCTTGAGTTTGGCGTGACTGCCGCCATTGATCTGGGCGTCGCCAGCGGGGAAGTCCACATTATGGCGGGCATCTATTTTTCGATGCAGCGCCGCGATCCCGGCAACGAGCTTTCAGCCGTGCTCACAGGCTATTTGCGCATGGGCGGCAGTTTGAGCGTGCTTGGGCTGATCAAAGTCTCGGTTGAATTCAATTTGAGCTTTACCTATGACGCCGGGAAAGACAAAGCCTATGGCCGCGCGACGCTGACCGTACAGGTCGAAGTGCTGTTTTTCAGCACGTCTGTCGAATTGACCGTCGAAAAAGCCTTCGGCGGCAAGAGCGGCGACCCGACTTTCAAAGAGCTGCTGGAAAAACCAGAGGACTGGAGCGAATACGCGCTCGCCTTTGCGTAGGGAGGAAATTATGGCAACCGAGCAGACAGTTATTTTTACCGTCACACCGCGCGGGATCAGCCTGGACGCAAAACGCCACCCCGTCTCTGTGTTTGTTTCGCCGCGGTTGGTGGGGGCCGATCATTTGGGGGATTTCCCCGATTGGTTGCAATGGACACACCGGCTAAAGGAACAAGGCCTGACGCTGGTGTTTCGTTGCGCCGGAAAACAGAGCGAAGCCGCGATCAACACCAGCGTTCTGAATCCGGGGTTGTGGGCGCAGTTGTTCAACCGCGAGACCCCGGTACGTTCGCACAAATTCAACGATTACACGGAGCGCGGAATCATTTCGTTCTCCATGCGACAGGCGCTGAGCGCGCTCAAGGCGATCTATCAGGAAGCCAGCGTGACGCTGGCGCTGCCTGAAGAAGAAACACGCAGTGATAAACAAGAGCGCGGCAACCGTGATCTGTTGCGTGGCCTGGTTGACGGGCTGGATGTGCATTGGAATGCCGACCGCGCCAGAAGTTGGCGCGCTGCCATGCGCGAGATCAATAAATCGCCGCGCGTGGCGACCGCGCAAGCAGGATTTTCCGGGCCGCTGGATGGCGAAGGATTGTATTGGGCGTCGCCGGATGCCACGGCCTTCAAGAAAATTGCCGTGCCGTTTGCGGTGTTTCATCGCATGCCGACGCCGCCACGTGATGAATTGAAACTCGATACGGAAAACGTGCTCGATTTTCATCAGGCGCTCAGTTCGCTCAACAGCTATCCCGATTTGTTGCGCGCGCTGGGACTGGTTTTCGATATTGATTTGCCGCTGGATTTTGTCAAAGAAACAGCGCCCGGCAAATTCGGCACGCTTTCCGTCAGCAAGACCAGTTTTGCCTGGCGCACACCAACCAAAACGCCGGAGCTGGCTACGGCATACGTAGACCTGGTCGCTGGCGGACACAATTTGTTTTTGGCTGCGCCACGTGTCTTGAGCGACCCTTCGTCACCGATGAACGTGATTGGCTTGCTCGATCTGGCGCCTGAACGATTTGGGCTGGCGCAAGTGGACGTTGACGGCGGAATGCATAAAACGATGATTCTTTCCGAAACGCTCAACGATCCTGATACGGGGTTGAATCTGGCTGCGAATGCCAAGCCAGAACCCGCGCCGCATCCAGACGTCTTTGACCCGGGCGCGACCTTGCCCGCCTTGCGATCAGGCGGATTGTCATTGTTTGCCGATCGTCGCGCGTTGTATTTGCTGGATACGCTGGCGCAAGGAAAGGCCTTCAACGAGGCCGTGGAAAGCGGCGGGGCACAGCCGCGACCATTTTTTGCCGAAGACCTGGTGCGCGGTTATCGGCTGGACATTTGGGATTCGCGCACGAATGCCTGGCATTCGCTGCATCAGCGCAGCGGCGAATATCAGATTGGCGAAGCAAATTTTTCAGTGGCGGAAGAAGAAGGCTTTGTGCAGTTGGCGCTCACGCAACCGGCCAAAGGCGCGGCAGCAGGCGCAGACGGCACCGACCTCTATATTCACGAAGCCATTGCGCGTTGGGCCGGGTGGAGTCTGAGCGCTCCGCGTCCGGGCAAACATTTCAGCCGTTATGCCGACCCGGATGATGCACTGCCGCGCGACAACGAACCCGACAAGTTTGCCGAAGATCAACCCGAGACGCCGTTTAAGATGGCGGTCAAATATCGCGTGCTGCCCGGATCGTTGCCGCGCATGCGATTCGGGGTGCGGTATCGCATGCGCGCGCGCGCGGTTGATTTGGCTGGCAATAGCCTGCAACTAGGCGATGCGTTGGCTGATGGACTTTCCACGATCTGTGCGTTACCGCGCGACCCCGAAGGCTTCACCTTTTTGCGCTACGAACCGGTGGCAGCGCCTTTGGTTGTTTTGCGTGATGAGCGCGCGGTGACTGATGCTGGCTCGGCGCTCGACCGGTTGGTGATTCGCACGTTCAATGACGACATTAGCAAAGACGGCGATGCCGCCGACGTGACTGCCGCCGAACGTCATCTCTTCCCACCGCGTACCAGCGTCGAAATGGGCGAACGCCTGGGTATGTTTGATGACGCCACAGGCAAGTTGAAAAACGATGCCGCGACCTGGCAATTGATCGCCGAACGCGACGCCGGCGAATTGCCGCACACTGACATTCACATTGCAGGCAAAACCGACAGTTTCCCACTCGTGACAACAGACCAGCTTGCGTCGTTGCCGTATTTGCCCGATCCGCTCGCGCGTGGCGCGGCGCTGCGCAATTTGCCGGGAACGCCGTCAGGTTCGCTCAGCAAGTTGACGCCGGATGTTGGTGTCGCTGCGGCTGCCAATTACGACGCGTTGTCAGACCCGAATCCGCGTCCGGGTTCAGCGACGTTGATCAGTTTTGGCGACAGTGATGATTGGCAACAAACGCGCGGATTGCGGTTGGCGCTGGCTGACCCGGCATCCGGGCAAACTGATTTGCGGCCACAGTGGGACCCGACCGCACGTTTGTTGACGGTGTTTTTGCCGAAAGGGCAAACCAGCATCGTGCCGTTGACCAGTTATGTGACGCCAGATGATTTGAAGCTGCTGGGTGTGTGGCAATGGCTGCGCGAATATGTCGAGCGGTTGACGTTGCTCAATCCGCGCGCCGAGTATTTTCGCCCCGGCGCAAACGTTGATCGTATTGCGCACATTTTGCAGCGCGCCGTCGAAGGCGGTCATTGGATGTTAACGCCGCCGACATTGTTGACGCTGGTGCACGCCGTACAACAGCCGCTGGGCAAACCTGCGTTCACGGCGTTTGATGCTGATTTCGATCAGACTGCGGCTGGCGCAGACCCGCTGCAAACCACACCGATTGTCAGCCGCCAGGACCCCACGGAATTTGCGCCGCTTACTTCCTGGCGGCGGTTAGGCGCGACGGATGCATTTTTGACTGGCGCGCTGAAAGTGCATGGGGCCAGCACCGCCAAAGTGGATTTGCTGGCGGAATGGGATGATCCGGTGGATGATCTGACGCAAACGAAATGGACGACTTCGCATCGAAAAGAACACGTCGAAGAATTGCCGCTGCACTCACTCAAGGAAGAATACTTAACCGCCAGCGGCAAAGGATCTCGGCGCGTAGGGTATTACGATCCCGAACATGACCAGATTGCATTCGTTCGCACCGGAGAACGAACGCGCCTGCCCAACAAATTTGGCCAGCTTTTTTATGACGCTGCGCCTCGCCACTTATTCAATGACACCAAACATCATCGCGTGACTTATACGCCGGTTGCGACGTCGCGTTACCGCGAATACTTCCCGCAAGACCAGGATTTGGTGTTTTCGCGTACCGGTGAATCCGTCACCGTGGACGTGCCCGCTTCCGCGCGTCCGCTTGCGCCCAGCGTCGCGTATGTGTTGCCGACGTTTGGTTGGCAACGACAAACCGAAACGAATTTGAAACGCAGCGTCCGTTTTGGCGGCGGATTGCGTGTGTATTTGCATCGTCCCTGGTTTTCTTCCGGCGTCGGCGAGTTGTTAGGCGTCGCGTTGTGGAGCTATCAGAATGGTTCGCTGGATGCGCAAGCGCGCGACAAATTCAAACCCTTCTTCACGCAATGGGGCATAGACCCGATCTGGGCCACCAATGGTTTATACGGCGCGCCGGGCGTGGGGAATTTTCCTGATCTGGTTGCAGCGGATTCCGGCGTTTCGCTCGAAGAAGCTTCAGCGCGGAAAGCGCCGACCAAAGAGTATCCGGCGGGTGAACCGGGGCGGATTGATGTCGTTGGCTTTCCGGTTGCTTACGACGAGTCACGCAAATTGTGGTATGCCGATTTGATGATCAACACTTTTACCGAAAACTACAGCCCGTTTGTGCGCCTGGCGGTCGTGCGCTATCAGCCGCAAGCGCTCGCCGACGCAAAAGTTTCGCGTGTGGTGTTGGCGGATTTTGCGCAGCTTACGCCCGACCGTGTGGCCACGGTGACGTCAGACCCGCATCATCCGCGCACGTTGCGCGTGGTTGTGTCTGGTGTTGCGCCGCGCGGCCCGCAGCCGTTGTTGCAAGCCGAACCGCGTCCGCAAGACGTCAGCAAACGCCCGACGCAAATTCGTGTGCGATTGCAACAACGGGACGACGCCATTCAATCTGATCTCGCCTGGCAGGATGTCGCGCCTGACGTCGCAACGGTCAACGCTGTCTTTGATAACTATTACCCGACCGATCCCGATCTGGAGATGTGGGCAGGATTGGTCACCTTTGCCCAGCGACCCGAAGTCGGTCGGTTCCGGTTGTTGGTTGAAGAATACGAATACGTTTCGGCCAATTACGTGCTCAAAGATGGGCGCACCACGCGCCAGCCGGGACGGTTGATTTATGCGGAGTCCTTTGAACTGGATGACGCGTTGATCAGCGAAACTTGAAGGAAGGCAAAAGGGAATTGAGTTAGCCAACCTGTGGCACAGAGAGCAGTTCGTTCAGGATGAGTGTCAGCGCGCCTTTCAGCGTTGGGCGCACTTCAAACGACGAGCGGCGAACGACGACTTCGCGCGCGCGCAAATTGCGTTGGACTTCGGCGAGGATGATAGGTTCGATCAAGCCCCAGGCTTTGGTGATTTCGCCGCCAATGACGACTTCTTCCGGGTCGAGACCATTCACCAAACCGGTGATGCCCAGCCCCAGATATTTGGCCGTCGTGCGTACGGCTTGCATGGCGGCGGTGTCGCCTGATTCGACCAATTCCACGACACGCCGCATATTCAATTTGCTCGCACCGGGTTTGCGCGTTGTGCGCACAGTTTTGCTCAATTCCTCATAGCGCGCCACGGTCGCTTTGTCCGACGCGAACAAGTCCCAGCAGCCGCGCATCCCGCAACGGCATTCCGGTCCATTGAGGTCAATCGGGAAGTGACCGAATTGGCCTGCCGTATTGTGAAAGCCGCGATATAGCCCACCATCAATGACCACACCGCAACTCAACCCGCTGCTGACACTGACATACAGCAAATTGCGTACGTGTTCATAACGCGTCTTGCCGTACCAGATTTCAGCCAAGGCTGCGCAGCGCGCCGAGGTATCCATGATGGTGTGCAAGCCGGTTGCCTGTTCCAGCAATTCGACAACCGGCACATCGCGCCAGGGCAAGACAACCGACATCAGAAACTTGCCGCTGAAACTATCCACCAGACCCGGCATGCTGATGCCTATGCCGGCGATTTCAGTGAATTCGCGATGTTGCGCGCGCAGCCTGGTGATTTCCTCGCCGAGGTGCCGCAAGAACGTGGTCGGATTTGCGCCAGTTTTGAAACTGTGGCGCGCGACGATATGACCATTGAAATTGCTCAGGGCCAGAATCGTTTCTTCGGCGCGAATGTCCAAACCGAACAAACCATAACGCTGTTCGTTAATGCGCAACGGCGTCGGCGGTTTGCCGCCGCTGGGCGTGGTTTTGCCGCCGCCGGTTTCGATGACGTACCGGTCTTTCAATAATTCGTTGGTGATAGTTGAAACGGTGGCTTTGTTCAAGCCGCTGACTTTAGCGATTTCGGCGCGCGAAATCGGCTGCCGGTCAGAAATCAGACTGAGCAGGATGCGACGATTGACCAGTCGCAATGTGTCGTGTCCTGCCGTTTTGACTTCGGCGAGGTTGGGTTTGCGGGTGTAACGATGGCGCAGGCGAGGTGCTTTGGTCATTGGCGTCTTTGTCCACACGCAAGAGTTTTCAGATAACCGGGTGGCAGAATTTGATCCTGACAATTGTGCGCGCCTGGCTACGAAGCAACTTCGTGGCCAGGCGCGCGGATATAACGTTAGAAGTTGAAGCGCGCTTCGAGCTGAATATTACGCGGGCCAAATCGTGCGCCGGTAATTTTGCCGAACAGCGGGCTGGTAATGTCGGTCACGGGGTTGCCACGACCCGCGCGGTTGAATCCGTTGAGGAAATCCGCGCGGATTTCGAGGTTCCGTGTTTCCGTGAAGTTGAAGTTTTTCTTCAGGCCGAAGTCTTCGCTGAAGGCTGCGGGACCGCGCACGTTGGGCAAACGCGGCGGCGCCGTGCCCAAACGGAGCGGGACGTTATTGCCCGTGCGCGGCACCAGCGAAAACGCGGCGATGTTCAAATACGAAGCGCCTGCTCCGTTGGTTTTCACATCGGCGTTGCCGTTGAGCACCACTTCCTGGCCGGGAATCCAGTCGGGACGGATTGTGCCGTTAAACAGAATGGTGCGTGGCCCAGCGCCGCTGACCGATAGCGGATCGCCCGCGCGATAGTTGTGAATGCCCGTCAACGTCCAGCCGCCGATCACGTGGCTGAGCACACCGCCGGTCAGCCAACGGCGGCCTTTGCCAAACGGCAGTTCGTAAATCCAGGTGAATTTGGCGAAATGCGGGATGTTGAAAGACGTGATTGTGCGCTCAATTGCGCGGTTGTATACGTCTTGCGAACCGGCAGCGTCAATCGAACTATCAGACCCGGTGAAGATGGCCTTTGACCACGTGTAAGCGCCGAGAATCGCCAGACCTTTGGTCAGGTGACGTGTCACTTGCACTTGCAACGCGTCGTAATGCGACGTGCCGAAATTGGCAAATACGCGACCGATGTTGCCGTATTGCGGGAACGGGCGTAAGGCTTGCGCGACCGTTCCGTTGAACCCAGCATAGGGAATGGGAATGCCCAGATTGGGGCGCGCCGACAATTGCTGGAACAGATCATCGCCGTAACGCAGCGCACTGACCGGCAACTGATTCAGATTGTCCAGGCCGTCGGCTTCCAGACGCGTGCCTTTGTTGCCGATGTAACCAACTTCGGCAACGAACGAGCCGGGCAATTGATACTGGAATGTCAGGCTGTAGTTTTGCACATAGCCCACGCGATTCGAATCGGATGGAATGTGGCTGTAACCGAGGTTGTTGGCTTGCGTTGCGCTGCGGTTGGGCAACGAGCCAACCAGACTCGGAAACGGTTGATGCAGGAAAAGCACGGGGTCTTGCGGAAACGTCGTCGGCGCGGTTTGTTGGTTTACGACGATTGAGCCGTTGTACCCGAGGTTGCCCGGCGTCTGGAAGTTGGCAATGAACGGATTGGCGTTGATGCCATATCCGCCGCGCACCACAAGCTTCTGGCTCATCGCATAGGCAAAGCCAATACGCGGCGAAACCATTTTCAGGTATTTGTCGTGGAAGCCTTTTTGGCCAAGCTGATCGGCGAACACCAATGCGCCAGGGCGATTGCCCGCATCCGCGTTGGGTTTGGTCAGATCAACCATGCTCATGCGGCCCGCGACTTCGTTGTAGCCCAGGTTCATTTCCCAACGTAGCCCCAGGTTCAGCGTCAGCTTTTGCGTCACCTTCCAGTCGTCGGAAAAATAGAAACTCGGTTGCGTTACGCGATAACCAAAGTTGGCGACCGCCACGCCACGGCTGGCGCTGGAAACTGCGCCGAGCAGGAAGCTGGCAAACGAGTGACCGGTTTGTTGCGAAAAGCCCGGCAATTCGGTTTGCACGGGGCTGAAGTTGAAATCGCCCGAGCCGGATTTGTTGCGGAAGTTGTAATAGTACTTGCGCATTTCGAAACCGGCTTTGTAGTTGTGCGAACCGCTGATGATCGTCAGATCATCCATGATGATCGTGCTGCCGTTGTAAGACCCGCCGCGATTGGCTGAACCGAGTCTGCCGCCCGCGCCGATGCCTCCGCCCTGATACGTTGCACCGCCAAACACCAGGGTGGGGAAGTGCGTGCCGGGTACGTTTTGCAGTCCGATTTGTTGCGGCCAGTCCTGATCCACATACACGCTTTCATTCAGGTTGCCGAAACGGTTATAGCCGATCGCCGCGTGATTGAGGATGTTAGACGAAATCGTCCAGTCATAGGCCAGGCGCACCATGCGGCCCGGCGTATATTGCAACTGATACACGCCAGTCGGGCGCTCGGGCGGCTCGCCCCAACGTCCGCCGGGCGAATTGTTGCGCAGGCGGTAAGTGTGATTGTAGTAACCGGAAATCTTGTGATTTTCGTTGAAATGGTGATCCATCTTGAGCGCGTAAATGCGTTCGTCAAAGACCGGGCAGCAACCGGCGATGGCCGGGAAGTTGTTCAACATGCGGTCAATGAGCGGATCGGTAACCCCGGATTTGTCCAGAATGTTGCGGCTGACCTGACTCCAGATGGATTGCGGAATGATGTTGCCCGCGAACGGATCGCGCACCACCTGGCCGTTGACGTTGCGTGTTGTGCGCGGATCATACAACTGGCCAAAGATCACCGGGCGGCCCAGTGCATCCGTACCGATTTGTTTGCCGGAGTTGGCATTGCCGGTGAAATTCGGATCAAGCAGCTTAGAGAAGTTGCCTTGCTTGAAATCTTTTACCGGCAGCGTCGTGAACGAGGTGGAGACGAAGTCGCGCACGCGCGTGACTTCCAGACTGTTGAAAAAGAAGGTGCGGCTGCGTCCGTTGTAGACCTTGGGCACCCAGACCGGACCGCTAAACGCATAGCCGTAATTGTGCAGCTTGAACGGCGCGCGCGGACGGATTTCATTGCCGTTGGCGTCGCGCCCAAACGATTTGTTGCTAAAGCTGTTGGCGCGCAACGCGTCATTTTGAATGTAGCCAAAGCCTGAGCCGTGAAACTCATTTGTGCCGGATTTGATCGCGAAGTTGGCGATGGCCGTTTGGCCGCCGCCGTATTGCGCGCTAACCGTACCGGTTTGCATCTTGAATTCGCTGACAGATTCGGCGCTGGGGCTGAATTCGTTGTTGCTGCCGCCTTGCAAATCGAAACGACCCAGCGGCATGCCTTCGATCAGAATTTCGTGTGAATAGTTCTGCCCGCCATTGATCGAACCCTGGAACGTACCGCCCACCGTCCCCGGCAAGCTGCTGAAAATGAATGTTTGAATTTGCCGCTGTCCGTCGCTGACCGCCACCGGCCAGGTGTCGAATTCTTTCTTGGTGACATAGCGTCCGATTTCAGACGTGCCGGTTTCAAGCAGCGGCGCGGCGCTGGTGATGGTGACTTGATCTGAAACCTGACCGGCGGTCAGTTTCAGGTCAACCGTCAACGTCTGCGCCACGAGCAAACTGACATCATTGAGTATTGCCGTCTGAAAACCATTGGCGCGCACCGTGATTTTGTATTTGCCCGAAGGCAGATACGGCAGACGATACACGCCTGAATCAGTTGTCGTCGTCTTGGTCTCGATGCCGGTTTCGATGTTGGTCGCAGTGACTTCAGCCCCAGCAACGACACCGCCATTCTGATCGGTGACAATACCGTTCAGGGCGCTGCGTTCGCCCTGGGCAAAAAGCGACAGTGACGCAAGCAAAACCAGAATCAGCCCCACGAGTGTTCCAAGTGGCTTATGCGGGCCTCTCAGCATAGGGTTCTCCTTTTGTTGGCTCGGTACAAACGACCGAGGTGATGAGTGGTCAGTGTTTGGTTAAGCGCCGAAACGAGAAGAACTGCTCCCAGCGAAAGCTGATGCCTGAGTGGACATTTCTGATGTCACCGTCTGAGCGGTTTTGTGTTACCACCGGCGCACTCCAAACGGCGAGGGCGGCGGGTTTTTCTTGACCTCTTCGAACTTCGCGAAGGTTTCCTGAGCGAGCTGCGTTTCGCCCGTTTTTTGGTAATAACGTGCAAGCAGGTAATAGGCTTCGCCATAGCCCGGATCGAGCTTGATGGCTTCCAGCAGTTCCTGTTTGACCTCGAAGCTTGCGCCTTTGCGGAAGAGCGCCTTGGCAAAATGATAATGCGCATATGGCGAGCCCGGGTCATTGCGCACCGCACGATACAGCCAGCCAATTCCGCGTTCGTCATCGCCTTCGTTGACCATCAGCCTGCCCAAATCGGCATACGGCCAGGCATAGCGGATTTTGAGCTGATCCACGACGCGTATGGCCGCTTGCATTTCCTGCTTGGCTTCCTGGATTTGATCCTGGCTTTCGTAAATCAGACCGGCGTAATAGTGCGCTTTGTAATAATCAGGTTGGATTTGAAACGCTTGTTGAAAGGCCGCCAACGCTTCTTTGTAGCGTTTGTCTTCAAAATAATAACGGCCCAGATGATAGTGCGGATCGGGATCACGCGGATTCAGGCGTGCGGCCTCGCGAATATGCGTCTCGAATTTCGGCAAATGACCTTGTAAGTATTCAGACATCGCCAGCAGCTTATGAACTTCAGGCCCACGATCACCGTGCTTCAAACAGGTCTCTGCCAATGTGGACGTTTGCGTCAATTGGCCCTGATGAAACGCCACCAACGCCCGTAGGAAGAACGTCTCAGCCTCATTGGGAAAAAGCCGTGCCGCAACCTGTGCTTGCTCTTCAGCTTCTTTCAACTTGCCTTGCCAGAGCAAAAGCTGGATCAGATTTTTCCGTGCCGGGCGATTCTGGTTGTCTATCGCCAAAGCCTGGCCAAGTAAGGACGTCGCGCCTAGCAGGTCTCCGCGTTGCAGGCTGGTTTGGGCATTGGCCAACAATTGAGACACTTGCACGTTGCGCGCGAAATCACTGGTTGACGGTATTTGTGGCTGCTCGCCGGTCTGGCTTCGTATCTCAGCGCATAACAGAGCCAGCGCGCACAACACCAAAAAGGCTTTGGGTACTTGCATAAAAGACCGCGGGAGAATCTGGATTGTTGCCGGGAAAGAACGCCTCCGGCGAAGGTTGCGTACCGCTACTGCCGTGGTTAGTTGGGAACTCCGACAAACACTGCGTGATTGCTTCTTGTCGAGGTTTGCCTGGCGCTCGTGGTAACGTCTTTGCGAATGCTCCTTCGCGTCTCACCGATTCGCTGTGTGAATTTGCTTTGTGCTAGCCTGAATGCAACGATGACCTTGTTTGACGGGCGCGTTATAGCATCCGGTTTGACGGGCTGCAAGTGAAATTGTCCTTTTTTTCACTCTGCGCACAACCGACAGCGCTGTTTGATTGGCGCATCCGATTCGCCGCCTTGCCGGGGAACGCTTGAGATGGAAATGAGGTTAGTCAGTAACCCGAACTATCTGCTTGCGACAAATTCCACGCCGATGCTATAACCGCCCTCCACCAGCAACGACGCGGCACGTATCAACCATTCACTCAATTGCGCGAGGGCCTGCCCTTATGAATAGACGTTTTCTGACGAGCGTTCTCATTGCTTTGTTTGGCGTGGGCTTTTTTGTTGCACGCTCCGCCGCCGCTGTTTCGGCGCAAACGATTTGGGCGGTGAGCGATGGCGAAAAAGTCGAGCGCGATGATTTACGGAACCCATACAGGCTGAAAAATGCTGTCTGGAACAGCAAGCGGATCAGAGTGTTCGGCGCACGCAACGAAGTTATCGCCTTTCAAGTGATTGTTGAAGCCGGCGCAGGCGGCATCAAGCAGCTTTCGGCAGAGTTGCGTGAACTCTCATTGCAGGGCGGAAAGCGCAAAATTCTTTATCGCGCGCCCGATGTTGATCCTTCTCAATTTGCGGGCAGAGCGATTCAACTGTTTTCAGCCAACTATCTGAACGTTACGCGGGCGACGGGGGCAAGCTGGTTCTACAAGTCGGCTGCGGCTGTGCCCAAAGACCCGCTTGGCTGGAAGCCGGTGCAACTTGTTCCCGAAAACGCGAAAGCAGGTCGTGGCGGATTTCCGCTGGCGGTTGCGCCAAACCAGACGCAGGCTTTGTGGATAGAGATATACACCGCGCGTGATTTACCGGCAGGAATGTATCGCGGCCAACTGGCCGTGACGCTCGATGGCAAGCGAACTTCCATTCCGGTTGAACTGAAGCTGTTCGATTTTACGTTGCCGGATGAAAACAGTTTGCCCGCGATGGTGTTTTATGAAGCAAGTCAGGCAGAGTTGTATCAAGGCCGCAACCTGGACGCCGAATTTCACCGTTTCGCACACCGACAACGCATAGAGTTGGTTCACGCATACAACCGCGAAATGGTCAACGCGTCGTGGGGGCGCTTCAGCGGCGCAGACTTCACGAACGCGAAAGGCTATGAAGGGCCGGGCGAGGGATTGGGGAATCGCATCGTACCCGCGACATTTTATGGCCCGGGCAAAGAGTTTGATGAACGTGAAAAGGCGTGGCAAAAAGCTGACGCCTGGATGACGTTTTTGAAAGAACGTCTGCCAAACGCCATCACGTTTTTGTACTTACCTGACGAACCTTCGCCTCGGCAATTCAATTACATTCGACAAATTGCTGACAACATTCGCTCCAATCCCGGACCCGGACGCGCGTTGCCGACGATGGTGACGCACAATTACGTCAAGGGGCTGGAAGGCGCGATTGACATCTGGAATGCCAGCGGACTGTGGTTTGACATCAAAACGGCAGACGCCGAACGCGCACGCGGCAAACAATACTGGACATACAACGGTGGGCGTCCGGCAATTGGCGCGTTGTTGATTGACACGCCCGCGACCGATCCGCGCGTTATTCCCTGGGCCTGTTTCAAACACGGCATCGAAGTCTATTTCCAATGGCACGGCGTGCACTGGCGGCACAACTCGCAAAAGCAAGGCGAACGCAATCAAAACGTCTGGCTCAATCCGGTGACGTTTGACAATCGCGGCCAGCCCAACAAACCCGTCAACGATCAAGACTTCGCCAACGGCGATGGCGTGTTGCTCTATCCCGGCGAAGAAAAGCTACACCCGGAACAGGATCGCGGCATTGCCGGACCGATTTCTACTGTGCAATTGGCAAACTTGCGGCGTGGTTTGCAGGATCACCTATATCTGACGATGGCACGCAAATTGGGACTAGAGGCGGAAGTGCAAGCGGCATTGCAGTCCATCGTGCCGCGTGTGTTCTCTGACGCCAACGCAACTGTCGCCTTTGCCGAAGACGGCGATGCATTTGAAGCCGCACGCTACAAGTTGGCAAAAGCGATTGTCGCAAGGAGGAAGCCCTAAGATGAACCGGGTGTCTAAAGTGAGCGCTGGCGGGGGCCGACGCGGATTGTTGTTGCTCTCAATCATTTTCTGGTTGGCTGGTTTTAGTTGGGCCCAATCCCGACCTCTGACAGCGCGTGTATGGGAAGCGCCGCTGACGATTCCGACGTATGAGCTTGGCTCGCCCGATCCAAATCCGCCGTTATTCGGGCCGCGCCGCCGACCGGTTTATCCCTACCCGATGCTTGATACGCTGACCAATCGAAAGATTGATAAGACGTACAAGGCCGTCTTTCTCGAAAATGAGTATCTGCGCGTGACAGTGCTGCCGGAACTCGGCGGCAAGCTGTATGCGATTTACGACAAAACCGCCAAGCGCGATGTGCTCTATACCAACCACGTTGTGAAATACGCGATGGTTGGCATTCGCGGCGCGTGGACCAGCGGCGGCATCGAATGGAATTTCCCGGATGGGCATACGCTGACCACTGTTTCGCCAGTGGATTACGTCACGAGAATGGAAGAAGACGGCAGCGCCTGTGTGGTCGTCGGCGACACCGAACGCGTACAGCGCATGCAATGGGCCGTGGCGATTCGCTTGCGTCCGGGGCGCAAATTTGTCGAAACCGAAGTTACGCTGAACAATCGCCGCGAAGTCCCCGGACGGTACTGGTTTTGGGCAACGGCGGCGGCTCCGGCGACAGACGATATGCGTTTCATTTATCCGATGCGCGAAGCCTATCCACACGCCTTCTGGCCGGTGTTTAGCTTTCCGAAACACAACGGCGTAGACCTCTCGACTTACCGCGAAGTGACAAATTATCTGTCGCTGTTTGCGCGCGATTCAAAGCGAGATTTCTTTGGCGTCTATTATGAAAAGTCCGATTGGGGCATTGCGCACGTCGCCGACCATCACGAATTGCCAGGCAAGAAAACCTGGACTTGGGGGACGGATGACGCCGGCCAGATTTGGGTGGACAAGTTGACCGACAACGATGGCCAGTATGTCGAATTTCAGGCGGGCCGCTTTGAAACGCAGATGGAGCACGAATTCATCGCGCCGCATCGCGTCGAACGGTTCACCGAATACTGGTTTCCGCTCGACAAACTCGGCGGCGGGTTTCACAAAGTGACCAAAGACGCCGCCTTGCGCGCCGTTGTTGTCGGCAGCGAAGTGCGCATCAACGTCAACGCCAGCGCCAGATTCGACGACGCCCAGTTGATCGTTGCCGTGGGAGACGGCAGCAACAAACCCATTCAAACGTCGCGCATCAACCTTTCGCCCGCCGCGCCGTTTGCGACAACCATAAAGCTGCCCGCGCCGATGGCTGTCGTCGTTCGCGTTCGAGCCAAAGACGGGCGCGAGTTGGTTCACTTCTACACAAACTCAGAGCCGGACGGGAATCCCGATTTCAAACCGGCCACGCGCCCAATTCCCGACAATACGCCGCCGAGCGCCGAAAAAGCTTATTTGGAAGGTTTGGCCGCGGATAAGAAGAGTAGCGAGTTGGGCGCGCGGGCTGCCTATACCGAAGCCTTGCGGCTTGATCCGGGCTACGCGCCTGCACACATTCAACTTGGGCTGTCGTTTTATCGCACGGGCGAATACAACCGCGCTGCGGAACATCTGGAAGCAGCACTGCGCCGCAACCGCGATGCAGGCGATGCGCATTATTACCTGGCATTGGTGCGCCGCGCGCAAAACCGCATTAGCGAAGCCATTGACCAATTGATGTGGTGCGTGCGCACTGGCCACCGCGAATCGGTCGCGCGGTATGTGCTCGGCGAAATTCACCTGACGTCCGACAGTGTGAACGCTGCACTGGAACAACTGACACAGGCCGTGCGGCTTGCTCCGCGCGATCTGAAGGCGCGCGCGATGCTGGCAGTCGCTGAACGTCGCGCCGGAAAGTTGGATGCGGCGCAAGCGCGCATTGATGGAGTGGTGCGCGAGATGCCGATTGACTATCTAGCACTTTCCGAGCAGTACAAAATTTATGAGGCGCGTGGGAAAAAAGATGAAGCTGAACGAGTGTCCAAGCAATTGGCGCGCTTGTTGCAGCGAGAACCAGATGCAGCCCTCGAACTGGCGTTCGATTACCTGAGTGCAGGACAAAACCAGGACGCCTTACGGGCCTCTCAAAGGGGATTGTTGGCCATGCTGGTAGATTACATCACGCCTGATGTTTTCAATCCTGCCGTTTGCTACGCTGTGGTTTACCTGCGAGAACAAATCGGCAGGCGGGATGACCTGCAAAAACTCTACAAAGATTGTAATCAGGGGAAGTTTGCCTATGTCTTTCCACAGCGCATGGAAGAAATCACTGTTTTGCAGGCAGCATTAAAGGTTAACCCGGACGACGGCCGCGCCGCCTATTTCCTCGGCAACGCGCTTGCCTCAAAACTAAGATTCAAAGAAGCCCTGGACGCTTGGCGCATTGCTGTAAAGTTTGATTCCAAGAATGCCGTCGCGCATCGCAATTACGCACGAGCACTGGCGCTGGTTGAAGGTGAGAAGGAACAAGCCGTTGCCGCGATGGAGCAGGCATTGGCGCTTGCGCCTGACGATCATCATCTGTACGTCGAACTGGATCAGTTGCTGACCGAAATGAAACAGACTGAACGGCGCATCAAACTACTCGAAGGCACTTCGGACAAAACGCGCACTCGTCCGGCATTGTTGCAAGCCTTGGCGTCAGCGTATGTCGACGCCGGGCGCTTTCCCGATGCCATTCGGTTGTTGGAACAAAATACTTTCACTTCGGGCGAAGGCGAAGGCGACGCTCTCGGCATTTATCGCCGCGCACAGTTGGCAATGGCCAAACAGCATCAGCAAGCAGGCCGACACGCCGAAGCCGCTGCTGCCTTTATCAACGCCACGGAATTCCCGCGCAACTTCGGCGTGGGCCGCCCGGCGATGCAATCCCAAGCGCGCGAATACGTCGCCGCCGCGCGTGAATTTGAAGCCGCAGGCAAACGCGACGAAGCCGAAACATGGTGGCGACGCGCAGCCGAAGAAGCGCTCAATTCTCCGACGCAACCGGAAGAACCATGGTCGGAACATTACTATTTCAAAGCCGTGGCGCTCAATCACATCGGGCGCAAAGACGAGGCGCACGCGCTGTACGAACGTTTGGCGCGCCTGAACAATGACGAACAGATGCTGACGGCAGAAACGACGCCTCCGCGCGGCGCAATTCGCTTTTTGCTGGCCGGCTGGGGGCTGAAAGAGTTAGGGCGCAACACAGAAGCGCGCGCCGCTTTTGCGCGTGTGCTGGAGCTTGACCCGGCAAACAAATACGCACTGGAAGAAATGGGGCGTTCGGCAAGATGATGCAGAGAAAACGTAGCTTGAATCGAAGGTTGATGTGGTTGCTGGTTGGGTGTGTGCTGGCGGGCGTCACGGTTGCGGCACAAACCTCACGCTTGTCCATCACCAAGCCGCGAGCTTTGCGCGAAGTTAATGACTTTGCCAAACCTGCCGCAGGCAAAAGCACGGCCATTGTGGGCGTGAACCTGATTGATGGCCGTGGCGGCGCGCCCGTGACTGACGCCGTCGTCATTGTGCGTGGCGAAAAGATCATGGCTGCCGGAACGCGCGGCGCAGTTGTCGTGCCGCAGGATGCCGACATTGTCGAAGCCAACGGATTGACGTTGCTGCCGGGGTTTCTTGATTCGCATTTTCACCTGGATGGCGATGAGCCGTTGCCGACTACGTTTTTGCGTCATGGCGTGACTTCGGTGCGTGATCCGGGCGCGTGGATCGAAGCCTATGACAATGTGCGCCGCTCAGAGCAACCGCTGCCGCGTTTGTTTCTCGCCGGGCCGCATCTGGACAACGCGCCGCCTGCCTATCCGGTAGATTCCATCATCGTGCGCGACCCCGAAGAAACACGGTTGGCCGTCAAGCGCGCCATAGATCAAGGCGCTTCGGTCATCAAAGTCTATTTTCGTCTGCCTTTGGGATTGATTCGTGTTGCCGCTGAAACAGCGCATGCGCGCGGTGTGCCGGTGACAGCGCACCTGGAAATTGTGGATGCTGCGGATGCCATTCGCGCTGGCGTAGACGGCATTGAGCACATCACATCGTTTGCCACGACGTTGCTGCCGCCGCGTGACGCCGAGAAATATCGGCAAGCGATTCTGGCTGACAACAACGCGCGCCGCGAAGGCCGTTACAAAATCTGGAGCGACATTGATCTTAACTCTGAGCGCGTGCGCTCGTTGTTGGATTTGCTCGTGAAGCGCGGGACGTTTCTTTCGCCGACGCTGGCCGTTTTTGAAAAACAAATGGGTGACAAGGGCGCGACCGAAATGCACGTGCGGGCGTTTCAAAACATGCTGAAGTTTGTCGGGCTGGCCAAACGCGCAGGCGCGCGCATCGTCACCGGTTCGCATTCCAGCGTGCCGCATGCCGCACACGGCTGGGCTTATCAGCGCGAACTCGAACTGCTGATCGCCAGCGGCTTGACGCCGATGGAGGCATTGGTTGCCAGCACCACAGAAAACGCGCGCTTCTTTCGCGTGGCAGACCGATTAGGCAGCATCGAGGCCGGAAAACTAGCAGACTTGATCCTGCTTGACGGCGATCCGCTCAAAGACATTTCGGCCCTTCGTCGTGTGAACCGCGTCATGCGCAACGGCGCGTGGATTCCTGCCGTTGAGTAAGCCCGATCCCTAAATCAGAACACGCGACATTGGTACCTGACCAAGTCAGGAGGCCAATGTTTATCGGAATGGTTAACCGTCGCGTGTTCTGATGATGGCTGTTACGATTTAGACCGAGGAACACCTGAAGAGCGCTGTACACGTCTTGCCTCTCGTCGTATGATCCGCCCACCAGAATCGCGAGCAATTCCAACCAATCAGGCAAAATCAGGGAGAGTGCACGATGTCAGGAAAGAACAATTCGGGCAGAGACCTATCTCGCCGCCACTTTTTGCGTCAGGCTGCTTTGACCGGTGCCGCAACCGTGTTTGCCCCGGCCATCGTGCGCGGGCGCAGCCTCAATGACAAATTGAACATCGCCATCATCGGCGCGGGCGGACGCGGCGCAGACAATTTGCGCGGCGTGTCGTCAGAAAACATCGTTATTCTTTGCGATGTCAACGAAGACGGATTGAACAAAGCCGCCCAACGACATCCCAATGCGCGCAAGGTCGTTGACTTCCGCAAAGTGTATGACTATGCCAAAGACTTTGATGCGGTGGTCGTCAGTACGGCAGAGCACACGCACGCATTCGCCACGCTGCCCGCCTTGCAGCTTGGGAAACATGTCTATTGCGAAAAACCGCTGACGCACAACGTTTGGGAAGCGCGCGTCATTCGCGAAGCTGCCGCCAAAACCAAAGTCGCCACGCAAATGGGAACGCAGATTCACGCGGGAGACAATTACCGCCGTGTGGTTGAATTGATTCAGACCGGCGCGATTGGCGTTGTCAGCGAAGTGCACGTCTGGGTTGGTCGCGCCTGGGGCTGGCACGCCAGCGAAGAAGAGTCAAAAGCGGCGGGCGACATTGTTTTTGTGCAAAATCGCCCGGCTAACCCTGACCCGGTGCCTGCGATTTTGAATTGGGATTTGTGGCTTGGCCCGGCGCCCAAACGACCGTTCAACAACGTCTACTTTCCGGGGCCGAAATGGTATCGCTGGTGGGATTTTGGCAACGGTACGATGTCGGATTTGGGCAGCCACTGGATTGATTTGCCGTGGTGGGCGTTGAAATTGGATCATCCTTTGACGATAGAGGCGACCGGCCCCAAACCGCATCTGGAAATTGCGCCCGCTTCGATGCAGGTTACTTATCAATATGGTCAGCGAGGCACGATGCCGCCGTTACAGTTAACCTGGTATCAGGGAACCTACAAACCGAAAATTTGGAAGGAAAACGGCATTCCGCAATGGAACAGCGGCGTGCTGTTTGTCGGCGACAAAGGCATGTTGCTTTCGGATTACAGCAAACATGTGTTGTTGCCCGAAGCGCAGTTTGCTGATTTCAAACGTCCTGATCCGTTCATCCCGAAATCGTTGGGACATTACGCTGAATGGATTCACGCTTGCAAAACCGGTGCGCCAACCACGTGCAATTTCGAATATGCAGGCTGGCTCACCGAAGCCAATCACCTGGGCAATGTCGCGTTTCGCGCGGGCAAAAAGTTGGAATGGGATGCCAGGAATTTGCGCGCCACCAACGCGCCGGAAATCGAGCCGATGTTGCATCGTAAATATCGTAAAGGTTGGAAACTCGGCTGAGGCCAGACACGTAAAGGTGATTCATCCGATCAGATTTCACTTCGGTAAATAGCGTTTGCCCCAGAGATACAAAGGCGCAGAGGTCTTCACTGCGACTCTGTGGCTAAATCGTACCGCCAACTGAAAACTGATTTCGTACCGAGGCTGGCGTGCGCACCGTCAGGTTGCAAAGCGACGCCACAGCAACTTCGCACAAAGACAATTAACGCGTTCAGGTTTGGAGGCGAATTCATCAATGAAAGCATCAGCAAAGCTCTTGGTGGCCGGTTTGTTTGTTTGTGGACTGGCCTGGTCGTTTACGCAAATGACTGCGGCACGGCAGCAAACCGGCAAAGATGCGCCGCCCGACGGCGCAAAGCTCTATCAGGAACGTTGTGCTGTGTGCCACGACAATGCAGGGAACAATCCGCAAGATCGCACGCCGCCCAAATCTGTGTTGGCACGCCGCGCGCCAGATGAAGTCATCGCCGCGTTGACGACCGGTTCGATGAAAACGCAAGCCAGCGGTTTGAAGGAGTTGGAAATCCGCGCCATCGCCGTTTACCTGACCGGCAAACAGCCGAGCGGCGTGATTGATCCCGCGCAATTGGTCAATCGTTGCCAAACGCCGGGCGGCCCGATCAATTTGAAAGCTCCGAGCTGGAACGGCTGGGGCAAAGATTATGACAATACGCGCTTTCAACCGACGCCGGGGTTGAAGGCTGAAGATGTGCCCAAGCTGAAAGTCAAATGGGCGTTTGCCTATCCGGCGACGATGGCCATTGGTCAACCGACGATCATCGGCAATCGGTTATACGTCACGACGGATTCCGGTCAGGTGATCAATTTGAATGCGCAATCGGGCTGCGCGTATTGGGCGGTGAATGTCGGCACGCCTGTGCGGACTTCGGTGTCGGTTGGTCCGTTGCCTGCGGCGGTGAGCGCCAAAACAGGCGCAAAGTTTGCGGCGTATTTCGGTGATGAACGCGCCACCGTTTATGCGGTTGATGCTGAAACCGGCAAACAGCTTTGGAAGATCAAATTGGATAATCACCCGGTCGCTCGCATCACCGGTTCGCCTGTGTTGTATCGTGACCGGTTGTATGTGCCGGTGTCGTCGGTCGAAGAAGCTATCTCGCGACCTGACAAATACGAATGCTGCAAGTTCCGCGGCAGCATGGCCGCCGTGGATGCCTATACCGGCAAGTTACTGTGGCAGTCGTATTCCATTCCTGAAGAGCCGAAACCATACAAAAAGAATTCTGCCGGAACGCAATTGTATGGACCGGCAGGCGCGGCGATCTGGTCTGCGCCGACGCTCGACCTCAAACGCGGCGTGCTTTACGCCGGGACGGGGAACTCTTACACCGATGTGCCGACCGGCGGCCCTGATGCCATCATCGCGTTTGATTTGGCGACCGGCAAAATTCGCTGGGTGAATCAGGTACTACCTAACGACAACTTCATCATGAATTGTCGTCAACCAGGCGTCGGCAACTGCCCGGAAAAAGCCGGCCCGGATTTCGACTTTGGCAGCTCTCCAATTTTGCGCAAGTTACCCAACGGCAAAGAGGTGCTTCTGGCGGGCAACAAGGCGGGCATTCTGTTTGCGCTCGATCCTGATCAACAAGGCAAAAAACTCTGGGAAATCAAACTCGGCGCGGGAACGGCGTTGGGCGGCATTGAATGGGGATTCACGGCGGATGCCGCGAACGTCTATGTGCCGGTCGCTGATCCGTTTGGCGCGCCGGATCAACGTCAGCCCGGTTTGTCGGCGGTAAAAATCGCCACCGGAGAAAAGCTCTGGCAAACGCCTGCGCCAGCGGTGAAATGTTCCTGGGGGACGATGCGTTGCACCAATGCGCAATCTGCGGCGGCGAGCTTGATTCCGGGCGTCGTGTTTTCCGGAACTTCGGATGGACATTTGCGCGCCTATGCCACCGCCGATGGCAAGATCATCTGGGATTTTGACACCGCCGCGCAGCCTTACGATGCCGTCAACGGCAAACAGGCTAAAGGCGGCACCATTGACGCTGGCGGCGCCACAATTGCCAACGGCATTTTGTATATCAATTCCGGCTACGGGCGGATCATTGGCATGCCGGGCAACGCCTTGCTGGCGTTTTCCGTGGATGGAAAGTAACCACAGCGTGCCGCAGAAGCGAGCCTTCTGCGGCACATTCATTTGGGAGAGCTGGCATCATGCGCACATGGCATCGTTTCACACGCAATAACTGGTTGGCGGTTGGTATCTTTCTGAGTTTGGTGGTCGTTGGTGCGACCGCATTTGTAGTTTCGGTTTCACAATCAAAACCCCGCTATGAAGTCGAAATTCGCCGCACCAGCCATGGCATTCCGCATATCACCGCCAAAGACTGGGGCAGTTTGGGATTTGGCGAAGGCTATGCGTTTGCGCAGGATCATTTGTGTTCGCTGGCCGATCAGGTGATCAAAGCCAGAGGCGAACGCGCACGCTTCTTTGGGCCAGGCGAAAACAATCGTCATCTGAACAGCGACATCACGTTCAAAGCGCTGGGCATTTACGAACAAGCCAAGGCCATGTTGACAGCCATGCCCAAAGACCAGCGCGAACAGATCGAAGGTTACGTCGCTGGATACAACCAGTATTTGCGTGAAGTCACGGCCAACGGCGTGGGCGGCTGGTGTCGTGGCAAAGAGTGGGTGTTTGAAATCACGCCGGAAGACTTACTGGCTTATAACCAGAGTGTGGTGGTGACCAGCACGAATTTTGCCGATCAGATTGCGACCGCGACGCCGCCCGGCAAAGAAACCGCACAACTGGCTCCGGTTGCGCTGCCAGATTTTGAGCAGGCCAGCAACGGCTGGGCGATTGGTTCGGAACGGTCAGCGGGCGGACGCGGCATGTTGCTCGCCAATCCGCACTACCCTTGGGTTGGTTCCAATCGGTTTTGGGAAAAGCATTTGATCATTCCCGGCAAAATGAATGTCTATGGTGTCGGGTTGCTTGGGTCTCCGGGCGTTTCGATTGGCTTCAACAGTGCGGTGGCGTGGACGCATACCGTGTCGGCGGGTAAACGCTTCACGTTGTACACGCTCAACCTCGTGCAAGGCGATCCGACCAAATATCTCTATGACGGCAAAGAACGCGAAATGACCAGCAAGGTTGTCAGCGTGGCCGTTCGCCAATCTGACGGGACAGTCAAGCCAATCGAGCGGCGCGTGTTTTTCAGTCACTACGGTCCGATTGTCAGTTTGCCCGGATTTGGCTGGACGGCCAAACGCGCAGTTGCCATCCGTGATGCCAACGCCAACAACACGACGTTTTATTCTCAGCGCGTCGCCATGAATCTGGCGCGCAACCTGGACGAATTCAAACAGGCGCACGCGCAATACAACGCCATGCCGTGGATCAATACCATCGCCGCCAGCGCTGACGGTCGCGCCTGGTATGCTGACACTTCGGCGACGCCCAATCTGAAACCCGAAGCGATTGCCGCCTTGCTCAAACGCAAAGACAGCGATCCGCTGACCAAAACTGCCTGGGATCGTGGTTTGATTTTGCTCGACGGCAGCGATTCGTTGTTTGAATGGGTGAGCGATTCAACGACGCGCGCGGGCGTCATTCCCTGGTCGCGCATGCCGCATTTGGAGCGCCGCGATTTTGTGTTTAATGCCAACGACAGTTTCTGGCTGGCCAATCCGCGCCAGTTGCTGACAGGCTTTTCGCCGCTGCAAGGGTTGGAAGGCACGGCGCGTTCGTTGCGCACACGCATGAACGTAGTGCTGTTGGATGATCAACGCCCGCAAGGGGCGGCAGGCAAAGACGGCAAATTCACGCTCGACGAATTATCTGCTGCCGTGCTCAGCAATCGCAGCCTGTCAGCAGAATTGTTGCGCGCTGAAGTCGCACAACGTTGTCAGGCATCGCCGCGCGTGACGCTCGACGGGCAAGCGGTTGATTTGCGGCAAGCCTGCCAAATTCTGGCGGCCTGGGATGGCAAGTATGAGGTGAACAGCATCGGGGCGGTGTTGTGGCGCGAATTCATCACACAGTACGATCCGGCGGATTTGCAACGTGCCGGAGCGCTCTTTGCCAAAGATTTCGTGGCTGCCGATCCGGTACAAACGCCGTCTGGCTTGACGCCCGACAACGGCAACGAGCCGCAATCGTTGTTGAAACTGGCGCGCGCCGTGCGCTTGCTGGCGACGGCGGGTATTGCGCTTGATACGCCACTGGGCAAAGTGCAATACAGCGACAAAAACGGCGGGCGCATTCCCATGCACGGTGGCGAAGGCGCTTATGACGGCATCGCCAATTTTGTCAATTACGCGCCCAACACAACTACGCTGGAACCGTTCAAGGCCCCCGAACGCGTCAAAGGCAGCCGCTTTCTGGGCAAGGACGGATATCTGGTCAATCGCGGCAGCAGCTTTATCATGGCGCTGGAATACACGGCGCAAGGGCCGCGCGCACAAGCTTTCTTGACTTACGCACAATCCGGCGACCCAGCATCGCCGCTGTTTTACGACCAAACTGAACTCTTCTCCGCCAAAAAATGGCGACCTATACTGTTTACCAACGCAGAGATCAACGCCGACCCAAATCTGAAAACGCTCAAAGTTTCGAGCGGGAAATAAGGAACTTATTGAATGGCCGGAACCAGTCTGCTTGCACTGATAGACGATATAGCCAGCATTCTTGATGACGTGGCGACCATGACCAAAGTCGCCACCAAAAAAACAGCCGGAGTTTTAGGAGACGACCTCGCCCTCAACGCGCAACAGGTGACGGGCGTGAATGCCGAGCGGGAATTGCCCGTGGTTTGGGCGGTGGCCGTCGGCTCCTTGAAAAACAAGGCGATTCTGGTGCCTGCGGCGCTGGCGATCAGCGCGCTGGCTCCCTGGGCAGTGACGCCGCTCTTGATGGTGGGCGGCGCATTTCTCTGTTACGAAGGCTTTGAAAAACTCGCCCATTCCTTCTTGCATTCCAAGCAGGAAGATGACGCTCACCACAAAGAGCAATTGGCCGCCGTGGCGGCCCCTGCCGTGGATTTGGTCGCTGTCGAAAAAGACAAAATCAAAGGCGCAGTCCGCACGGACTTCATCCTTTCCGCCGAAATCATCGCCATCACTTTGGGCACGGTCGCGACTTCACCGTTTGCGATGCAGGTGGCCGTACTGACGGGGATCGCGCTGATCATGACCGTCGGCGTTTATGGTCTGGTTGCCGGGATCGTCAAATTGGATGACGCTGGTTTGTATTTAAGCCAGCGACAAGGCGCAAACGGATTTCCCGCATTTCAGCGCAAGCTCGGCGCTCTGATTTTGCGCGCCGCGCCTTACCTAATGAAAAGCCTTTCGGTGTTGGGGATGGCAGCCATGTTTATGGTAGGCGGCGGCATTCTCACGCACGGCATTCACAGCCTTCACGAACTGATCGAACACGCCGCCCACAGTGCGGGGGAAATCCCCTTGCTTGGTGGGATTCTGCAAGCGCTGACACCAACCTTTCTTGATGCTGTGGTCGGTGTGATCGCGGGAGCATTGGTGCTGGGGGCTGTTTCCCTCGTGGGCCGCATCTGGCGCAAAGGTAAATCTCATTGAAACTGGCGACCCTTCTTTCGCCCTTGACCAAAACAACCAGAGGTTGTTCAACCATCGTGGCGTAGCCGTTCCATGCCCATTCGCTCCACGTTTAATC
>JAEUQO010000225.1 GCA_016789605.1 Acidobacteriota bacterium | reverse complement strand
CCGGTGCCGGATTGCGTGCGACTGGCATTCGCCGAATTTTGCGCCGTAATGACCATTTCGCCTTCCTTCAATTCGCCTTCGACCACTTCGGTGTTCACACCATCCGTGATGCCCAGTTTGATACGGCGGGGTTGCGGTTTGCCATCCGGCCCCATCACCCAAACCAGGCGGGTTTGGCCTTGCACAATGGCGGCGGTTGGAACAAAGCCGCTCATCGTGCCGCCCGAACGTTGCCCGCCGCCTTGGCCCTGGCCCGGTTGGCCACCTTGCCCTTGCTGGCCCTGTTGACCTGGGCGACGTTGTTCATTGCCACCGGCGTTGGCTTGCTGGTCGCCAGGTTTTTGCCGACCTTCGCGCCCACCCTCGCGGCCTTTTTCGCCTGCTGCTTTGTCGCCACGCTGGGGCTCGGCTGCCGGCTTGGCATCAGCTTGTGGTTGGCCTTGTTGTCCAGCCTGTTGGCCTTGTTGACCGCCTTGTCCCTGCTGTCCTTGTTGGCCTTCGGGGCGACCGGCACGCATGATTTCACGCAGTTTTTCTTGCGTGACGTCTGCCGGACGGAAGCGCAATGCGGCGTTCGGCACTCTGACGACGTTTTGCCGCTCGGCAATGGTCACGGTCAGGTTCGCTGTCATGCCAGGTTTGAGCTTGAGTTCGGGATTTTCGACGTCAACCACGACGTTGTATGTGACAACGTTTTGCACATTCTGCGGGTTAAGTCGAATCTGGCTGATTGTGCCATTGAAATTCTGTCCGGGGAATGCGTCCACCGTGAAATTGATGCGATTGGTCGAATTGATCACGCCGATGTCAGCCTGGTCAATGTTGGCAATGACCTGCATCTGAGTCAGGTCGTTGGCAATGGTAAACAACGTCGGCGCTTGCAAACTGGCCGCAACAGTCTGCCCGACGTCCACGTTACGCGAAACGACCACACCGTCAATTGGTGAACTGATCGTTGTGTGGCTCAGGTTGACTTCCGCCAATTTCAACGCGGCTTCGGTTTGTTGCACCTGCGCTTTGGCTTGTTTGATGGCAGCCTGTGCTTGCGCCAAACCGGCACGGGCAGCCTGTTGTTCGCTGGCGCGCGCTTGTTGCAACTGTGCTGCAGCTTGGTTGTAACGAGCTTCTGCCGCTTGGAAGTTGGCGCGAGCGCTCTCCTGTTCGCGTTGATTGATCAACCCGCTGGCCGCCAATGACTCCATGCGTTGCAGGTTGTTTTTGGCGTCATCGCGTTGCGCTTTGAGCGCTTCCAGGTTGGCCGTTGCGCTGGAAACGCCAGCGCGTTGGTTGATGATGGTAGATTCGGCGGCGATCACGCGCGCTTCGGCATCCGCCAAACTGGCGCGCGCTTGTTCGACATTGGCGCGCTGTTGCGCGACTTGCGCTTGAAAAATTGCCGGGTCGAGTTGCGCGACAACCTGTCCTTTTTTGACGGTCGAATTGAAGTCAACGTACAACGCCGAGATGATGCCCGACACCTGGCTGCCTACCTGTACAGTGGTCACGGCCTGCAACGTGCCTGTCGCGCTGACGCTCTGGCGAATGTTGCCACGTTCGATTTTGGCCGTCAGATATTCTTCAGCGGTTGCTTTGCGCCCCCAGAAATAATAGCCAACCGCGCCGCCCACGACGACGAGGCTGCCCAAAGTCAAAAGAAGCGTTTTTCCGCCCAGTTTGAGTTTCATCCAGATAATCTCCTGCCAATTTTCCTAAAGGGGTTTAGGTTTCCAAGTCGTTCACAAAGACGCCTCTAGCGCTAAATCAGTTACATGATTTGCGCTGCCCGGTTTTCGCGACAGTCGCGTGTTCTGGTTTAGACACAATGCCCCCGGCTCAAGGAGTGGTCGTTTGTCGGTTGCCACCTGAGCGAAACGCGTTGTGAAATTGCTTTAGCGATTTGAGAAGCACGAAGTTTACGTCAAAACGCTTGGCAACCATAGCCCGCAAAAATATAGTTACGCTCCTATGCAACTAGCCGATTTGTTTTCTCTCTCCCTGGTGGGCCGCTCGTCACAAACCGGGCTTGAATACGATGCGCCGGACGGAAGTCTGGCTGCGCTGACGTTTGGCGATCTTGATGCGCGTGTCAATCGCGTAGCGCGCTTGCTGTCATCACGTGGTTTTGTGCGTGGTGATCGCCTGGGCTTTTTCCTGCCCAACTGCGTTGCGTTTATCGAGGTGTTTTTGGCGTGTGTGAAACTGGGCGTGATCGTTGTTCCCATCAATGTCCTATACCGCGAACGCGAAAGCGGCCACATCATCAGCGACGCCGATCCCAAAGCGGTCGTGACGACCAGTGAGCTCGCAGCATTTTTGCCTGCTGGCGCGCCCGCCTGGGATGTGGCAGAAATCAGCGCCGCTGCCGAATCGTTCGCTGATTCAGCCGTACGGCTGGCGCTTGACGGCGATGATCCGGCGGCGATTGTCTATACGTCTGGCACGACTGGTCGTTCAAAAGGGGCCGTGCTCACGCATAACAATTTTGCTGCCAATGCTGTTAACGTGACGACTTGTTGGCGCATTACCAGCGAAGACCGCTACCTGGCCGTGTTGCCGCTGTTTCACGTGCACGGATTGGGCAATGGTGTGCACGCCTGGCTGACCAGCGGCTGTCGTATGCGTTTGGTCGAACGCTTTGATATTCAACGTGCGCCGGATTTATTCACGGCATTTCAACCGACGCTGTTTTTCGGTGTACCGACGATTTATGTGCGGTTGTTGGAATTTCCCCTCGAACTGGCACAACAGATCGGACAGCGCATGCGATTGTTTGTTTCGGGGTCAGCGCCGTTGCCAGCACAAGTGCTGGCAGACTTTCGCGCGAAGTTCGGCCATACGATTCTTGAACGTTATGGCATGAGCGAAACGCTGATGAACATCAGCAACCCATACGAAGGCGAGCGTCGTCCTGGCGCAGTCGGGTTTCCGTTTCCGGGCGTTTCGGCCCAGTTGCGCGATGCGCAAGGTCAGCCGGTCGAAGATGGCGAAATCGGCGAATTGTTCGTGCGCGGGCCGAATGTATGCGCGGGATATTGGCGGCGGCCAGATGCGACCGCCGAAGCGTTTCAAGACGGCTGGTTTCGCACGGGCGATTTGGGAGAACGGGCCGCTGATGGCTATTACACGTTGCGCGGACGGCGCAGCGATTTGATCATTTCTGGCGGGTTCAACATTTACCCGCGCGAAATCGAAGAGCTGCTGTTAGAACAATCTGGTGTGCTGGAAGTCGCCGTCTGTGGTGTGTCTGACGCCCGGCGCGGCGAAGTTCCGGTTGCCTACATCGTCGGCGACGATTCGTTTGATGCCGCAGCGCTGGAAACCATCTGCCGGCAATCGTTGGCGTCATTCAAAATGCCGCGCGCATTTGTCCGTGTTGAGTCGCTGCCCCGCAACGCGTTGGGCAAAGTGCAAAAACATCTACTGCCTCCCTGGTCTGCTGAATGAATCCAGCGCTGATTTCCCTGCTTGCCTTGCTGGCCGCGATCGTGCTTTCGATGACGTCGCGCATCAATATCGGTTCGATTGCCATTGCGCTGGCCTGGCTGGTGGGCGTGTATCTGGCCGGACTGAAACCCGACGCCATCATCGCCGGATTTCCGGCTTCGCTGTTTTTGACGTTGACGGGCGTGACCTTGCTTTTTGCCTGCGCTGAAACCAACGGCACGCTCGAACGTTTGGCGGAACGCGCCGTGGGGCTGGTGCGCGGAGAGAAACGCTGGCTGCCCGCAGTTTTCTTTTTACTGGCCTGCCTGATTTCGACGGTTGGGCCGGGCGCGATTTCCAGCGTCGCGCTGATCATTCCGTTGGCAATGGCGATTGGCTTGCGCGCAGGCGTGTCTCCGTTTTTGACTTCGCTGATGGTTGCCAACGGAGCCAACGCGGGAAACCTTTCGCCGGTGAGCTCTGTCGGCGTGATTGCCAACGCCAAAATGGCCGAAGCCGGATTGGGCGGACACGAAGGCAAAGTCTGGCTGGGAAATTTCGTTGCGCATGCGCTGGTTGCCGTCGTGGCCTATGTTTTTTTTCGCCACGAGACGTCAGCACACGATGACGCGGCAACAGGCGTAGAAATCCAACCGCAAGCACTCACGCGCACACAGCTCGTTACGGTCGCCGTCATTGCCTGCTGGATTCTGGGCGTCTTACTGGCTAAGTTAAATCTGGGCTTGAGTTCGTTTGCGGCAGCAACGTTGCTCATCACTTGCCGAACCGCAGACGAAAACAAGGCGTTAAAAAAAGTTCCCTGGAGCGTCATTTTGATGGTCAGCGGCGTTTCGCTGTTGATTGCGATGCTGGAAAAGACGGGCGGCATGGAGTTATTCACCGCCTTGCTGGCGCGCCTGGCTTCGGCTGCGACAGTGAATGGAGTGATTGCCTTCATCACGGGGGCAATTTCGATTTACAGCAGCACGTCCGGCGTTGTGTTGCCAGCATTTTTGCCGATTGCGCCCAAACTGGTCACTCAAATTGGCGGAGGTGATCCGCTGGCAATCGCCTTGAGCATCAACATCGGTTCGGCACTGGTTGATGTCTCGCCGCTGTCTACGCTTGGAGCGCTGTGTGTGGCGACGATCCAGGACCCGGACGACGCCAAATTACTGTTTCGGCGATTGTTGTTCTGGGGATTTTCGATGACGCTGGTCGGGGCGTTGCTGTGTCAACTGTTGGCGGGCGTTCTGGCCCGCGTTTAGGTCTTTTATCTGTTGTAGATTGAATAGTTTGAGGGCGATGACAAACCGATGACATTTCTTTCTGACAGTTCGGCTAAGATGCCACCATTATGTTAGACGAACTGGTTATCATTCATAGCAAACGTGCCGCGGACAAACAGCCGTTACGGCTTCCGTTGGGACTGCAATGGAATACTTGCTTGCGGCAAATTGCGATTTTGAATCGCGCCGAATTAGGGCTGACGCGCAATTTGATTACATCTGGGCAAGAAGTTTACCGCGCACACGAAGCCTACGAATTCCTTTTGCAGATCGTCTGCGGATTGCATTCGCCGATTGTGGGCGAAACCGAAGTGATGGGCCAATTCCGCGAATTTTCTTTGCGCACCGAATTTCCCACGACCGCGTGGGGGCATTTTTTGCGCCAGTTCACCAATGATTTGTTGACCGACGCCAAACGAATTCGCCATCAACATTTTCGCAGCTCGGGCAGTCAATCATACGGCAGTCTGGCGCGCCGTTCGTTGAAACAGTTGTCTTCGGTTACGTTCCTGGGGGCTGGGCAGTTGACGAAAGACATGCTGCCCTGGTTGTTGGAACACCACGACGTCACGGTCGCGAACCGCAATTTGCCAAACGCTGCGGCGCTGCGAGAAACCTATCCGCAAATCAAAATCACCGACTTGCAAAGCGAAACTGCTGACGCTGGCGAAGCTGCCCTGATCGTGGCCGCGCCGCTGAGTGCGGAGCAAGTTGCCCAATGGGTTGCGCGTCAATCAACTCGCTTTGTCAAAATATTGGATTTGCGTGGCGAGTCGGCGACAGACCCGCTGACGCTGACAGGCGAAGTCATTGATTTGCAGGCGTTCTTTGCGTTGCTCAACGAAGAGCGGCAACGCGCCCAAGAGCTGGCGCAAACAGCGGAACTCGAAATTGCACGCTTGGCTGAACGCCATCTGCGGCAGATGCAATGCCGCCCCTTTGGCTGGGAGGATTTGTGCGCGTAATCATCGCGGCGCGTCGCAGCGCGTTGGCGCGGCTGCAAGCCCATCTGGTCGCGCAATCGTTGCAGCACGTTTATCCACAGCTCGATATCACCTTTCACTTCCGCGAATCGCTGGGCGATCAACAGCTGGACAAACCGTTGTGGCAAATGCCTGAAAAAGGTGTTTTCACCGAAGACTTGCGCGCGGAACTGGCCGCGCAAAGTTGTGATCTGGTCGTGCATTCGTGGAAAGATTTACCCGTCGAAGAAAATCCGCAAACCGAAATCGTCGCCACATTGCCGCGCGCGGATGCACGCGATTTGCTGCTGGTTCGTGAAGACCGCTGGCCGCAAGTTGTTAATTCCGGCATCATTTCGTTGCTCACCTCATCGCCACGCCGCACGCAAAATCTGAAATCATTTCTGCCCTCGGCTTTGCCCGCCGAAATCCACACTGTCAATTTTGTGCCTGTGCGCGGCAACATTCCGACGCGGGTACAGAAAATGTGGCAGCAAGACGCTGATGGTTTGATTCTGGCCAAAGCCGCGCTGGATCGTTTGCTGGAAGCCGACACGGAAGAGTTTACAGAAACCAAGGCCGAGTTGCGCCGCGCGCTGGCGCAATGTCATTGGATGGTTCTGCCGTTGGCGACCAATCCGACGGCTCCGGCACAAGGCGCACTCGCCATCGAAATCGCACGGCAACGCACGGACCTGCGCGAAATGCTGGCACAGATCAATTGCATAGCGACGTTTACGGCAGTGACGCGCGAACGTGAAATTCTGCGCCGCCACGGCGGCGGATGTCATCAGGCAATCGGCGTGAGCGTGCTCGAACGTCCATACGGCGAAATCACCATCGTGCGCGGGCTGGATGAACGCGGCAATGAACTGGCTGAGCTTTCGTTACAGGCTGCGCGCCCGCGTCCGGCGAAAATTGAACGCGCCTTGTTGTGGCCGCCGCAACTTGCTGACAACGATTGGTTCGCGCGCGAACCGATTCCCGCCGAACAGCCTGACGCAACCATCGCGCTTTGGATTGCCAAGGCAGATGCCCTGCCGAGTGGTTGGCAAATTTCGCCCCGGCAAATTGTCTGGGCCAGCGGATTGCAAACCTGGCGGCGGTTGGCCGAACGCGGTGTTTGGGTGAATGGTTCAGCAGAAAGTTTGGGCGAACAGGAAGCGCCACGCCTCGAAACTCTGGCTGGGTGCGCACTAGAATGGCGCAAGCTTTCGCACGCGGACACTGGCGAAAATGGTGCGTGGCCAACGGTGGCCACGTATCAGTTGCAGCCCCACGCTGAAAGCCCGGCGCTGGCAGGATACGAGTATTTCTTCTGGACAAGCGGATCGAATTTTGCCCGCGCGCTGACGGCGAATCCGTGGCTGCGCGACAAGACGCACTTTTGCGGTCCGGGCAATACGCAAGTCGCGTTAGAGCGCGCTGGCATCGAACCGCACGTCTTTCTTGATTACCAGCAATGGCTGGCGGAGATGAGCATATGAGCAACCGATTGATGCGGCTGCGCGCAAGCAGACATTTGCGCGACCTCTGCGCGGAAACCGAATTCACCCGCGCGCAATTGATCCAACCGCTCTTTATTGTCGAAGGTCTGGAACACGACGAACCGATTACCGGTTTGCGCGGCACGGCGCGACAGAATATTCCGTCGGCGTTGCGTCAGATCGAACGCGATCTGGAAAACGGCGTCACGCAGTTTTTGCTGTTTCCCGTGCCCGGCGAAAAGAAACTCAACCAGTTCAATCATCACTTTTCGCAACAAGCGATCAGCGCAATTCGTCGTCAGTTCGGCGACGATCTTTGTTTGTGGGTAGACACTTGTTTGTGCTCTTCGACGACGCACGGACATTGTGCCGTGCTCGATGATGCGCGCATCAACCTGGACGCTACGCTCAATGAACTGGCGCAAGCCGCGCTCGCCTTTGCCGAAGCAGGCGCGGACGGCATCAGCCCCAGCGACATGATGGATGGCCGCGTTGCGCGCATTCGCACTCGCCTGGACGAAGGCGGATTTGAGCTGACGCCGGTGATGAGTTACAGCACCAAATTCGCCAGTCAGTTTTACGGGCCATTTCGTCAAGCCGCAGATTCCGCGCCGCAATTTGGTGATCGGCGTCATTATCAAATTGACGTGCGGCATCGCACCGACGCGCTGGCGTGCAGTGAACGTTGCGCGGAGGAAGGCGCTGATTTGCTGATGGTCAAACCCGGCCTGACGTCGCTGGATTTGATTCGCCCGATTCACGAACGCACGGGCCGCGCGGTGGGCGCATACCAAGTCAGCGGTGAATATGCAGGGCTGGCGCTGTTGGCGGAACAAGGATTGACGAATTTTGACGCGGCGCTGCGCGAAACCTGGCATGTGTTCAAACGCGCGGGCGCGCAATACATCATCACCTACGGCGCACGATATGCCCGGCAACTGGGGATTTGATTCATGGAAACCAAATTGCAGTTACAAAACAGCTCAGCGGATTTATTTGCGCGCGCGCTGCAAGTTGCGCCCGGCGGCGTGCACAGTCCCGTGCGTGCTTTCAAAAGCGTAGGCGGCACACCAGTCTTTTTTGACCGCGCGCAAGGCGCGTTGCTCTGGTCGGTCGAAGGACGCGAATACATAGATTTTTGTCAGAGCTTTGGGCCGTTGTTGCTGGGACATCGTGACCCGGACGTCAGCGAAGAAGTACGCGCAGCCATTGATACCGCCTGGAGTTTTGGCGCGTGCGAACCCTATTCGCTGGCGCTGGCGGAATGGATTACCGCGCGGTTGCCCTGGGTGCAAAAGCTGCGTTTTGTGTCTTCCGGCACGGAAGCCGTCATGAGCGCATTGCGTGTAGCGCGCGCAGCTACCGGTCGCAAACGTATTTTGAAATTCGAAGGTTGCTATCACGGACACGCCGACGCATTGCTGGTCAAAGCCGGCAGCGGTTTGGCAGGCGTTGCCGCCAGCACCAGCGCAGGCGTGTCGGAAGGCGTGGCAAGCGAAACATTGGTTTCGCCACTGGATGACGAAGCCGCCTTGCAACAGGTTTTTGCCGAATTCGGCCACGAAATTGCGGCGGTGATTTTAGAGCCGCTGCCGGCCAATTATGGCTTGCTGATTCAACGCCGCGAGTTTCTGGATGAAGTCGTACGTCTGGCACGTGCGCACGGCAGTCTGGTGATTTTTGACGAAGTCATTTCGGGCTTCCGCGTGGCCTTGGGCGGAATGGCTGAATTGCTGGGCATCCAACCCGATCTGGTGACCTATGGCAAGGTCATCGGCGGCGGGTTTCCTGTTGGTTGTTACGGCGGGCGACGTGATTTGCTGGATTTGGTCGCACCGAGCGGCCCGGTTTATCAGGCAGGTACGCTCAGCGCCAACCCCGTCGGAATGCGCGCGGGACTGGCAACGCTGCAAAAGATCGAACGCGTTAATGCCTATGCGCAACTGGAAACAAAGACCGCGCAGTTTTGCGACGGCTTGAACCAGCAATTGCAACAACGCGGATTGCCATATCAAATGACGCGGTTTGGTTCGTTGTTCTGGTTGCACGGCCAGACCGAACAGCCGATCCGCAACATCGAACAGATTCCGGCTGAACACGGCAAACGCTTCGGACCGATCTTTCACGCGGCGCTCGAACGCGGCGTATACCTTGCGCCGAGCGGTTACGAAGTGGGATTTCTTTCGCTGGCGCACACTGACGAATTGCTGGCGCGTGCTTCGACTGCGTTGATTGAAGCCGTTGCCGCTGCGCGGTCTTAACTTCTATGGAACGCAACAAAGACCGGTTCAAATTGCTGCTGGCAGCCTTATGGCTGGCATTTACCGTCACCTTGGCGGGCTGGTGGATGATTTTCGGCTTGCGGCAGATTGAACGGTTGAATCAGTTTGCAGGCGAGCGCGCCGGCGAGTTTCGCCATCATCACCGCATGCTAGTTTGGGAAGGCGGCGTGTTGATAGTGCTGCTCGTTGGTGGAGGCGTTGCGTTGCTGGGTTACGTTTGGCGCGAGCGTCGCCGTCATCAACAGATCGAAGAATTCTTTGCCGCCTTTACTCATGACGCCAAAACCGCACTGGCCAGTTTGCGCTTGCAAGCCGAAAGCCTGGTCGAAGATTTAGACGCGAATCCGCCCAACCCGTTGCTGGCTCGTTTGCTGAAAGACACGCTGCGGTTGCAACTGCAACTCGAAAATTCACTCTTCCTGGTCAATTTGCGCTCTGGGCGGTTGTTGCCGCAAACCTTGCGCATCAGTCGCTTGATTGAATCGCTACGCTTTCATTGGCCTGAAGTCACCTTGCGGTTGAGCGGCGACGGCGTGGTGCTCGCTGACACGCGCGCATTGGAAAGCGTCTTGACGAATCTGGTGCAAAACGCAGTCATTCACGGACAGGCGCATCAAGTGGCAATCACTGTAGAAGCCGCTGAGAGCGGCAAACTGCGGATTCTGGTGGCAGATGATGGCCGGGGCTTTGCGGGGGATTTTGCGCAACTGGGCACACTCTTCACACGGCATACATACAGCAGCGGCAGCGGCGTCGGATTGTATATTTCGCGCCAACTGGTCAAACGTATGGGAGGCGCACTGGAATTTTCGCCCGGTGAGCCCAGCGGATTTGTTGCTGCGTTGTCATTGCCGCAGGCGTCCGCAGGCAGCTTTTCCACACAAACCAAGCGAGTGACGGCATGACGCGACTGTTGCTGGTCGAAGACGACCGCTCTCTGGGCGCGACGTTGCACGAGCGCCTGGTTCGTGAAGGCTATGACGTGACCTGGGTCGAAACCAAACAGCGCGCCCTGGCTCAATTGCAAGACACGTGGTGGGATTTGATTGTGCTCGATGTGGGGTTGCCGGATGGTTCCGGTTTTGAGCTGGCACGCCACATCAAAGCGAACATGGCTGCGCCTGTAATTTTCATCACCGCGCTTAGTTCAGCGGAAAATCGGCTGGAAGGATTCGAAATCGGCGCGGAAGAGTTCATTCCCAAACCGTTTCACCTGCGCGAATTGCTGCTGCGCGTCAAACACGTGCTCGACAATCACGCCGTGCGTCCGCTGATCAATTGCAACAGTCACCGCATTGATTTGGGCGCACGCGCCATTATCCAACCGGATGGTCAGCGCGAATATCCGCCCGTGCGCGACTTTCAGTTGCTGCAATTGCTGATCGTGTCAGCGCCGCGCGTGATCAGTCGCGATGAAATCCTGGATGCCCTGTGGGGCGAAGACAGCCTGCCCAATCACCGCACCGTGGACAACATGATCGTGCGTTTGCGGCAATCGCTGGGCGATGCCGAAGGTCGTTTTATTCGTTCCGTGCGCGGCATCGGCTATCAGTGGAATGAACAAGGAGAATAACTGGTCAGAGAGCCAGTCACCGAGAAGGAAGGTAACCGTTCATGAGCAATGCAAAATTTCAAAATGCGTTGGCAAGGCGTTCCCAGCCGACGCCGCCGATCTGGCTGATGCGTCAGGCCGGTCGTTATCATCAGCATTATCAAAATTTGCGGCGGCAACATTCGTTCGTAGAGCTTTGCAAGCTGCCCGATGTCGCTGCCGAAGTCGCGCTTGGCCCGGTACAGGATTTCGGTTTTGACGCAGCCATTCTTTTTAGCGATTTGTTGTTTCCGCTCGAAGCATTCGGCATGGGCTTGGAATACACAGACGCAGGCCCACAACTGGCTTGGCGGTTGAGCAACGAAACGTTTGGCCAATTGCGAGACGTCCAAGAGGCTTGGCCGCATTTGCACTTTCAGGGCGAAGCCGTCAAAGCCACGCGCGCACTCTTGCCCGCTGACCGCAGCTTGCTTGGTTTTGTGGGCGGTCCGTGGACGTTGTTTACCTATGCCGTCGAAGGCAAACACAGCGGCACCTTGATTCCC